>JAKDZT010000128.1 GCA_030462125.1 Tetragenococcus sp. | reverse complement strand
GGACGAGAAAAAGCAGAAAGTATTCTCGGAAATCATGCAGTAAAAATCTGCTTAAATGCTGCAAATGAAGTTACAGCAAAATATTTTAGCGATCTGTTAGGAAAATCTACAGTTAAAGTAGAAACAGGAAGCGAAAGTACTAGTCACAGTAAAGAAACAAGTACAAGTAAATCTGATAGTTACAACTATAATAGTCGACAATTAATGTATGCTGATGAAATCATGCTAATGCCTGATAATCAAAGCTTATTAGTATTTAGTAATCAACGTCCTATTAAAGCAAAGAAAGCTTTCCAATTTAAATTATTTCCTAACGCTGACGAACTTGTTCACTTAAAACAAAATGATTATCAAGGAAAACCTGAACAAGATCAATTAGATAAGCTGGAGAAATTAGAACAAGAATGGGAACAATCAATTACTGATAAACAAAGCAAAACAGAAGAACAACAAGAAAGTAAAGAAGAACTAGATAACACATTAGCTATGATGAATGCTGATTCAAAAAATGAAGAAGAATTTGAGGAAGACTACGAAAATAGCGAAGATAACGATAGAGTAGGCTTTTTAGATTAGGGAGGGGTAAAATTGAAAAAATTAAAGAATTTAGTAATTACTGGAATACTATTGATCTTTTCAACAATTGTCTTCACTGGTTGTGATAATAAATCTACAGAAGAAACCTTACAAGATCAAAGTTGGGATATTACTAATAATAATATGGTAAAAACTGCTGATTTTAGCGAATCAAATAAACTTAAAGTTTCTCAGAATGGTGCTGGTTACAGCTATAACTATAATATTATTACTAATGATGACGACCAAGAATACATGGAAATTACAGGAAAAGGTTCATTAGATGAATATATTAAATATGTTTACAAAATAAATGGTACAGAAACAGGATTTAATTTAATTTTAGATGAAGAAAAAAGCAACAACAACGCCCTAAATGATACAGATGATTTTGTAGGAAATATTCAATTAGATGAAAAGTAAGAAAGGGGGCAAATTCAAATGTTTGATGTTGGGAAAAAAATTAATGAATGGGCTTCTAATATTATCAGTGGAATACTCAAATGGGTTATCGACCTTTCTAAAGAAACAGTAAAACTATTAGAGATAAATATGGACGCAATAGACAAATATTATGCCATTTTTTTAGGTTTTGCAACTTCTTTAGTTATTGCAGTAGTTCTTGCTCGTATAATTGGAACATTGCTAAAACAAGCTGATGATACTACAGACTCAACATGGGCAAACATTATAACAGATTCTGTAAAATCAGCAGTTTCTATACCAATTATGATTTTTATTCAAGGGTTTTTATTAAGAATGATCACAATCCCTTTGATAACATTTGCTTTTGATGACGCCAAAGGACTATCAATGAAATCTGTTAAACATGCCTCTAACGTTGCAACAGGAAATGGATCAGGATATGGGTATGGAGTTCCGCTTTTGATTATGGCGTTTTTTTTAATAGTATTAGGTGTTTTCTTTTTCAAAATTGGTAGATTTTTTGCTGATATGGCATTTTTTACTATATCTATTCCACTTGTAGGAGTATCAATTGCAACTGAAAGCTTTGATTATGCTTCTACATGGTGGAAAAAGTTAGTCTATATTAACCTAACTATTATTGCCCAAACGATAGCTTTAGCCATTATGGTCGCAAGTTTTACTTTACTTGATAAAGGCTGGGGGTATTTAGCGATTACGTTTGGTTTTGGTGCATTAATTATTAATCCACCAGCTGTATTACAAGATATGTGGCAATCTACAGGAATGGGCAAAGCAGCAGCAATGAGTAGTACAAGAATCATGGGTAATATGATGAGAAAACGTTAATATAAATAGGAAAGGAAATATCACAATGAAAACAGTTATTTTAGCAGAAAAACCAAGTCAAGCTCGATCATATGTCGAAGCTTTTCAAAAACACACAAAAAAACAGGGCTACTATGAAGTTAGTGACCCTGTTTTGCCAGAAAATACTTTTATCACATTTGGTTTTGGTCATTTAGTCGAATTAGCAACACCTGAAAAATATGATAACAAATATAAACACTGGTCATTGTCTAATTTACCTATTTTTCCTGAAAATTACAAGTTCATTGTACCTACAGACAAGAAAAAACAATATAAAATTATTAAAGATTTATTACATGAAGCAGATACAATAATCATAGCTACTGACAGTGACAGAGAAGGCGAAAATATTGCATGGTCAATCATAACAAACGCTAAAGTTAACTTAAAAAGCAAAACAATCAAGCGACTATGGATTAATTCACTTGAAAAAGACGCTATTTTACAAGGATTTCAAAATCTGAAAGACGGTTGGAATTACTATCCAGCCTATAAAGAAGCGCAAACAAGACAATTAAGTGATTGGTTGATTGGCATGAATGGAAGCCCCTTATATACCTTGTCATTACAAAAGCAAGGTATTAAGGGGGTCTATTCTATTGGTAGAGTACAAACACCAACACTTTACATGGTTTATAAACGTGACCATGAAATTAAAAATTTCAAACCTGAACCCTACTTAGAATTAAATGCAAAAATTACAGCCAATAATCAAACATTTAAAGCAAAACTAGAACCATACAAAAGATTCAATGATGAACAAGAACTAGCTACTTTTATGGATAATAATAAATTAACAGGTACACTAGAAGACGGGTTAGTTCAAAATGTCGATAAACAAACAAAGCAACAAAATAGCCCGAGATTATTCTCCCTTTCCAGTTTACAAACTGAAATAAATAAAAAATATCACGCAAGTGCAAATGAAACTTTAAAGGCATTACAAAGCCTATATGAAGCAAAATTACTCACGTACCCTAGAACAGATTGTAACTATATTACCGAACAAGAATTTCAATATCTCAAGGAAAATCTAAATTTGTATCTGGCTCTTATATCTAATGGAGTATCTTTAAATAATAAAGAACCTCAAAAAAGATATGTCAACGGAAGTAAGGTACAAGAACACCATGCCATTATCATGACTAAAACTGTGCCAACAAAAGCACAATTAGAAAATTTACCAAAGCTTCAACAACAAATCTATAATCTTGTTTTACGTACAACTTTAGCTATGTTTGCTGATCCATATGAATATGAGGAAACTACCATATTGACTAGTATTGGCAATACAACGTTCAAATCACAGGGAAATACACCTAAAAAAGAAGGTTGGAAAGCTTTGCTACATGAGCAAAACGTTGAACAAAAGGAGCAAGCCTTGCCTCATTTAACAGAAAAACAATGGGTAAAAGTAAAACTTCAAAATGAAGCGAAAAAAACTAAACCACCTAAACCCTTTACTGAAGGAACACTAATTACCGCTATGAAGACCGCAGGCAAAACCGTTGATGATGAAGAAGCACAAACTATATTAAAAGACGTTGAAGGGATTGGAACAGAAGCAACACGATCAAATGTATTAGAAGTTCTAAAAAAGCGAAATTACTTAACGACAGAAAAAAACCAAATCCATGTAAGTGAACAAGGAATTACTTTATGTAAAGCAGTGGAACTTGAACCTCTATTGACAAGTGCTGAGTTAACTGCAAAATGGGAAAAAGCTTTAAAAGAAATCAGTAATAATGATCGCACACAAGAGAACTTTTTAAATCAAATTAAAAAATTTATTGAAAAAATAATCAACGAAGTACCTCAGCAATTAGGACAAAGTGAAACCGTCACTAACCAAGTAAATAAACAAAAAAATATAGAACAAGATAAAAAAGAAAAACAAAAAATAGGTACATGTCCAAGCTGCAAGTTAGGAACGATTATTGATAAAGGAAAATTTTACGGTTGTACAAATTATCAATCTGATTCTCCATGCAAATTCACTTTACCTAAAAAATGGAGCAATAAAACGTTAACTAAAACGGCAATTAAAGAATTAATCAATCAAGGAGAAACACAAAAAATAAAAGGCTTTAAAAGTAAGAAAACGGGCAATGAGTTTGCTGCTAAGTTGATATTAAAAGAAGGAAAATTAAGTTTTAAATTCAATTAGGAGGAGAAATTATGATAAACGAAAACACCGTATTAACTGAAGAAGTTTCCTTAGTTGATGAACTAAAAAATAATATAAACATTTCTCAAGAACGAGTTTATAATGTCTACGATTTGGAATGTACATGCTACCTTGTTAAAGGAAGTGACGGTAACAAACATACCTTTGCTATCAAAGAAAATTCAATTGAAGAAGACCATGTAAATAGTTACAAATCAGCATTAAAAAATATACCCGCAATAAAAAAAGAAGATATAAACCCTCTTGTAACAGACCAAATTGAAAAAATGCAAAAAGAATATTATAGAGAAGCGCTTACAGAAGGAACAATTTTATTCAATCATGCAGTTGATGATACTTTATTGAGTAAAGTTAGTTCAACAACACAAAATTTTGTTATAAACAAACAGATAAACGAGCTAAAAGAGCTGCCGAACCACCAACTGAATAAAATTTATAAGAACAAAGAAGCTGAGTTAGCTCCTAATAAAATAGAAAGTCCAGCAAAATCAAGCAAAAATCAAAAGAAAAACACAGAAAAACTACTAGAAGCTACTAAAGAAACAATTCAAAAACGAGCGCAGCAAATGCTTAAAAAAAATTCTCATCAATATAATGATGTTAAACGATACAACAAACAAACAGAAGAACAACAAATTAAACGTTAACCATAAAGGAGAGATTAAAATGGAGTATCAAAAAATAGATATATTCGGAAGTGAATTACCCGTAGAAAAAGAAAAAGGAAAATATAAATATTTTAACGAGGTAGTTGGAAACGGTATTTACCAACAAGTTGCATGGGAAGAAACCAAAACAGATTATATTCCTCTATACAGCAATGATCCTAAGAAACTACCTTTCCTAAATGATCTTGAAATCGATTTTTCAGAAGACAAGGAGTTTTAACATGAAACCAACTAAAGAAGAAGCGCAAGAATGGAAACAAGAACTTTTAGATCATGCCGAAGAAAAAATTTTAGACCTTACAAATTCTGATAAATTCAAAAACTATTTAGATACAATGGAGAAATTTCATTCTTATAGTGAACGAAATGTAA
>JAKDZT010000127.1 GCA_030462125.1 Tetragenococcus sp. | reverse complement strand
TGATTTCTTTGAGTTTTCCGCCATTAAGTACAAGAGAAGTACCTACTAATAATGAGGAAAGGACATTTTATAAACCAAGGAATCATGGGATATTTCCTTTAGATGGCACTGCGCTATTGATTTTTTCTTTTGTCTCTGTTTCGATCTTTAATATTTTTATTTTATGGATCCCGCAATTTGTCGAAGAAACTGGCATTACCACTCACGAAAATAGTTTGATGTTTGTCAGTATTTACAGCGTGGGTTCGTTTATTTCGGTGTTTTTAACTTCTGCCATTGTAAAAAAAGGGGTTCATGTTCCTAAATTCATTTTATTTTGCTTGCTCATCTCGGCCGGCGCGTTATTTATGATGCTAGTATATCCAGTTTTTATTTCCGTATTCCTAGCTTCGATTCTTATCGGATTATTTGCCGCAGGAGGAATTTGGCAACTAGGACTAATGTTAATGCTAGAAATGTTTCCTGTTTATAAGGGAAAATGTACCAGTTATTACTCGCTAGCAACTGCCGTTGGGATCATGGTGATTCCTTACATTACCGGAAAACTAGACGATCTTCTGGGCGTAAATGCGATTTTCTGGTTCAATTTTCTGTTAGTCCTGATCGGTTTGGGCGCCGCACTTATTATTACTATGCGATACGATAAACTATTTAAAAAAACAGAGGAGACGGCAAGCTTATAAATGAAAAATTCCGAATCGCTTTAATTTTTTGAAAATTCCGAAATAAACTTTACATTTTAAAAATTTAGGTTTACTATACTTTTTAAAATATAAAGAAAGAAGATTGATGTATGACAAAAACACTATATAAAAATGCACAGGTATTTACCGGAAAAAGGGAAAATTTTGAAGAACTTAGTTTTGTAGTTGATGATCAAACAGGTACTTTTACTTCGGATGAACAAGTTGATCAAACAATTGATCTTGCTGGAAAGTATGTGATGCCAGGGATGATTAACGCACATACGCATATTGTGGCTGATCCTTATGGTAGAATTGCACAATTAGGCTCATCTGAAGCGTCAGCGCCCACGGCTACTTTTCTAGCGATAACGAATTTGCAAAAAATGATGACAGACGGCGTGACCTATATCCGTGACGTGGGATCTGTCGCGGATGTGGATATCGAATTAGCTGCCCTTGAGCGGCAAGGGGATTTATTTGCGCCTGGCATTGTTGCTTCAGGTTCTCCCTTAACTATGACGGGCGGCCATTTCAGTGAAGGAGCTTATGAAGTGGATGGCGTCGATGAAGTTCGAAAATACGCCCGCCTCTTACTCAAAAAAGGCGTGAACAATATTAAATTGATGGCCACTGGCGGTGTCTCTTTTGATGGGGAAACCCCGCATGACATTCAACTAACTGAAGCAGAACTAAGAGCAGCAATAGAAGAAGCGCACCATAAAGGCCGAACCGCCAACGCTCATGCTCAAGGAACTCAAGGTATACAAAACGCCTTGCGCGCAGGCGTCGATTCCATTGAACACGCGGTTTATCTAGATGATGAAACGATCGATATGTTTTTACAAAAAGGAACGTATATCGTGCCAACCTTAGCTGCGCCTTGGGCCATTAATCAGAATCCAGAAACCCTGCCTGATTTCATGGTTAACAAGTCGGAAGAACTAGCCCAAGCGCATGTTGAAAGCATCGGAAAAGCGGCCCAAGCAGGTATTCCGCTTGTTATGGGGACAGATTCAGGAACCTCATTTAATAACTTTGATAAAAACTCTTCGATTGAAATGGAATTAATGGTCAATGCCGGTGTCACTAACTTACAAGTATTACAAGCGGCAACTATCAACGCAGCGGATTTATTACAGATTGATACACAAGTAGGCACAATCGAAGCCAATAAACTCGCTGATTTTATTATTTTAGACGACAATCCATTAGAAAATATCAAAGCTCTACAAGACGAAAAAACAGTTTATAAAAAAGGGAAGAAAGTACAATAAATACAGAGCTAACTATTTAAGTAGCCATTTTAACGTTACCATTACTAACTTATTGAGCAATGAATCGCAATTTCGTTACTCAATTCGCTAATAATGAGTAACGTTTTTTTAATCCTTTACCCAATAATAATAAATTGAGGAATAGATTCGATTTTCGTCCCTCAATTTTGCTTCTATCACTTACTTTTAATAAGTTATCGTGCCTATTTGTATTTATTTTGAGGAATGAACGGCGTTTTTCTTACTCATTATTAACATATTGAGGAAGATTCTACGTTTTCTTTCCTCAATTTTTATTTAATGAGTAATGAAATGCCTATTCTTTCCTCAATTCCCTCTCCCTAATTAAAAATTAACAGAATATAGACAATTTTAAGAAAATTTCCAAAAATAGGTTTACTTTCTCTTCCATTTGATTTATTATCTTTTAAATAAAAGGAGGGATGTTATGGAATATTTAATAGCTTTTTTACTTGTTATGGTCTTTATTTTTATTGGGGAGTGGGTTTCAACTTTTTCCAAGGCCTATATCCCATCAATTTTTATAACAGCCATTTTATTTATTATAGGATTTTGGACGTTTTTACCTGAGGACGTTGCCGTTCAAGCGTCTTTCGGAGATGAATTTATAGCCATTATCGTCCCTGTATTATTAGTTCATTTGGGGACAATGATGGACATAAAGCAACTTGCGGACCAATGGAAAGCTGTCGTTATTGCTTTAACAGGGGCGCTGGGAGCCTCTATTTTAACCATGGCTATTGGGACGATTTTGTTTGATTGGCATACGGTTGCAGCGACAGTTCCTCCTTTAATTGGTGGTGTGGTTTCCACTGCTTTGATGACAGAAGGATTGCAAGCACAAGGCTTAACGGTGTATCTTGCTTTACCCGTAGCTATGTATATTCTACAAAGTTTTATCGGCTATCCACTGACTTCATTCATGTTAAAAAAAGAAGGACAACGTTTGCTAAAAGAATACGAGCCAACGACACAAGCGGATGTAAACGAAGAGACTCAGAAAGAAAGCAAGCAGTCCAAAAAGTTTGTAAAAGTTTCCAACCAATACAAAACAAGTGCCTTTGTTTTAGCCAAAGTTGCCTTTGTTGCTTTATTGGCAATGATCGTATCCCAATTAACCAATGAAACGATCGACTCAAGTATTTGCGCCTTAATTTTGGGTGTTATTGCACATCAAATTGGATTTTTAGAAAAAAACGTGTTAAATCAAGCCAAAGTTTTCAATTGGTTAATGTATGGTTTAATGGCCTATATCTTCTCACAATTAAACACTGTAACACCTCAGATACTTAAGGGGATTATTATTCAGGTCTTAGTTTTATTAATTTTGGGCGTTTTAGGAATGTATGCTGCTTCAGCACTGTTAGCAAAATCGATGAAAATGAGCACGCCAATGGCTTTTGCTACTTCTTTAACAGCATTATGTGGCTTTCCGTCAGATTATATTTTAACTTCAGAAGTTATCCATCATTTGACAAGCGATGAAGGAAAACGCAATTATTTATTAGAAAATATGATGCCAAAGATGTTGGTAGGCGGCTTTGCGACAGTATCTATAGCTTCCATCATCATCGCTTCGATTCTCCTTCAAGTACTCTAATAAAGAAAGGATTCATTCTATGACAAAAACGCTATATAAAAATGCCCGGGTCTTTTCTGGAAAAAAAGATCAATTTGAAGACAATTTTGATTTTGCCGTTGATGAAAAAACAGGGACTTTCACCCAAGAAAAAACAGCAGATAAAACCGTTGATCTTAAGGGAAAATATGTTATGCCGGGCATGATCAATGCACATACGCACATCGTATTTGATCCTTACTCCAAACTTTTGCAATCAGAATCAGCTGAGCCTTCGACGCCAAAAACCACAGTTTTAGCTTTAAAAAATTTAAAAAGCTTACTCTCCGATGGTGTAACCTATATCCGCGATGTGGGCTCAGAAGCAGATGTCGATATCGAATTAGCGAAATTTGAACGTAGTAACCAACTATTTGCACCAGGGATAATAGCTTCTGGTAATGCGTTAACGATGACAGGAGGTCACTCTTGCCAACACGGTCTTGAAGTCGATGGTGTGGATGAAGTTTTGAAATATACTCGTTTTTTATTGAAAAAAGGAGTCAATAACATAAAATTAATGGCTACTGGAGGGGTTTCTTACGATGGGGAAACGCCTTATGATATTCAATTAACAGAAGCAGAATTAAAAGTAGCTGTGGAACAAGCGCATTATAAAGGAAAAACAGCTTGTGTCCATGCCCAAGGGACCAAAGGGATACAAAGTGCGCTTCGTGCAGGAGTAGACTCTGTCGAACATGCGATCTATTTAGATGAGGAAACAGTGGAAATGTTTTTACAAAAAGGTACTTACATCGTTCCAACCTTAGTCGCACCATGGGCAATCAATCAAAATACGGAGTTATTGCCGGGATACATGGTAGAAAAATCCTTGGCTATGGCAGAGGCTCATATTGAAAGTATCCATAAGGCAGTAAAAGCAGGAGTGCCACTAGCTATGGGAACCGATTCAGGCACTGCATGTAATAATTTTAATACCCATTCTTCCTTTGAGCTTGAACTTATGGTCCATGCCGGAGCAACTAATTTACAAGCGCTACAAGCAGCCACCATCAACGCGGCGGATTTATTACAAATTGATAAACAAGTAGGCACAATCGAAGCCGATAAACTTGCTGATTTTTTGATTTTAGATGACAATCCGTTAGAAGACATCAAAGCTCTGCAAAAAGAAAAAACAGTATTTAAAAAAGGGCAGCAAGTCGAATAGCTATACGATTAATACCTCTCAATTACGGTTGGGAGGTTTTTTTGTTGTTAAGGAGAATTCTTTTACCTGTTCGTTTGCTCTTCTGATGTTTGTAAGAGTAAAGTTTATTGAGGTTTATAGTGGTGAAGAAAGAGAGGTCGTTGTTTGTCATTAGACTGTGATAGCTACTAATGAAATTAGGAAAACTAGGGTAGGATACGAAAAGGGGCCCTAGAAATTGGAAAACTAGGGTAGGATACGAAAAGGGGCCCTAGAAATTGGAAAACTAGAGTAGGATCAGAAAAGGGACCCTAGAAATTGGAAAACTAGAGTAGGATACGAAAAGGGACCCTAG
>JAKDZT010000126.1 GCA_030462125.1 Tetragenococcus sp. | reverse complement strand
GACAGGTCATGCTTTATTTAGATGAAAGAAATATCATTCGCATTAATGCTTATGTCATTTCGAAATTTGCACCAAGTGAAACGATAACTGTAAAAGATGCCAAGGCTTTGGATATGTGTATTAAACAGCCTTACCAAGAAGTTTTTGGTAAAGAGTTATACAAGGGAATTTACGAAAAGGCAGGAATATTATTCATAAACTTAGCAAAAAAACATGTTTTTCATAATGGGAACAAGAGAACTGCTTGGGTTGCTATGAATACTTTTCTAAAGATAAATGGTTATTTAACTAACTTTCCAACCGAAGAAGGCTTATTTTTTACCTTAGAAGTTGTAAATTTTGAAGGTACATTTGAGGAATTGAAAGAATATGTGTTTAAATATCTGAAAACTACGCCTTATATCTTTAGTAGGTAATATTTTTTGGTAAAGAGTTTTTAAAGCGTAGAAAGTACTAAAATGGTCCCTATAAAATAAACGCTGATAACCCCTTAAGAGGGATTTATCGGTCTATTTTGTAGGGGCCATTTTATAAAACAAGAGGTAGTTTTTTTAATACCGCAAAGTTAAACTTTAGGGATGACCCATTTAGAAAATAGAATAGAAGTTTCTAGTCCACTCGGTTAATAGGTTTACCTTTAGCAAAAGCACTGATGTTATCTTGAATCAGTGACAATAAGCGTTTTCTAGTTTCGAGACCGCGCCAACCCATGTGGGGTGTGACAATAACATCGTCCATATCATATAGCGGGCTATCATCAGGCAAGGGTTCTTTTTCTTGCACATCTAAACCAGCACCGGCGATGACATTATTTTGGATGGCATCAATCAACGCTTTTTCATCAACTAAGCCTCCGCGTGCGGTATTGATTAAATAAGCGGTGGGTTTCATCATAGCTAAAGTGTCTTCATTAACTGTGTGTCTCGTTGAATCGTTCAAAGGACAGTTAAGAGAGATAAAATCACTTTGCTTAAACAATTCTTCTTGGGTAGTGAAGTGAAGGCCATCTTGATCTTGGCGTGGTGTACGAGTCGATACTAAAATCTTCATTCCCAACGCTTGTGCAATTTTAATCATTTCTTGGCCGACATTTCCATAGCCAATCACGCCTAAAGTTTTACCATTAACTTCCATATGATTAACCATTAAATGTTTTTGGAAGTTATCGTGGTTTCCTCTTTCAAGCATCCGCATTTGTTTTTGCATGGAGCTTGCTAGGTTTAAAATAAACAGGATTCCTGTATGAGCCACTCTTTGTGTGCTGTACGCCGGAATATTACACAAAGCAATGCCTTTTTCGTGGACGGCATCCATGTCGATGTTATTATAACCTGTGCCAGCTTCACAAATCATTTTTACACTATCTGGAAATTTTCGGATAATGTCGCCAGGTACGGGCATTTCTTTTGTTACGACGATGTTAAATCCTTCGACACGTTCTAAAATTTTATCTTCAGGTGTTTCATCATAGACCACAACTTCAGAAGCAATATTTGAGTAATCAACATTTCCATCATAATTTACCACACTGCCATTTAGTACCACTGTTTTATCGTTCATATTTTTGCCTCCTTTTTAAACTAAGTATTACGTACCTATTTTAATATTTAACATTCATAATTACAAAGAAAGTCCCTGTGTTACAATTGTTTTTGTGTGATTTGGCTAGAAGAAATATTCGTGTTGAGAACCTAGTTTAAAAAGGTTTTTTCTGATAAGATATTATAAAACTTGGGTGATGTCTGTTCATTTTTAAGGAGAGTTTGACTCGAGGAGCGGAGCGAGTTGAGAGGGAGATTTGTATGATTAAAGCAATCGCAGTAGATATGGACGGTACGTTTTTAAATTCGAATAATGATTATAATCGAGCGCGGTTTGAGCAGCTTTTTTCAGAGCTTTTAAAACGTAACATAAAATTTATTGTTGCTAGTGGGAATCAATACGCTCAGTTACGTTCTTTTTTCCCTAATAAAGGTCAAGAGATAACCTTTGTCTCCGAAAATGGGGCGCTAATTTTTGAGAAAAACCAATTAATCCAGAAAACGATATTTGATCAAACGACTGTGCATGAAGTTTTAGAACTTTTACTAGATTTACCTTTCCCAGTGGGGATTATATTATGTGGCGTTTCCCAAGCTTATTTATTAAAAAGGGAACCAGAGGAATTTAAGAAGTTTGCGCAAAAATATTATTATCAATTAACTGAGTTAGACTCATTTTCTTTTTTACCTAAAGATAATTTCGTAAAATTTGCTTTGCAAGTACCTGAAGGAAAAGTAGAAGAACTCGTTCGTTTTATCAATCAACAGTTTGACGGGAAAGTAGTAGCCGTTTCAAGCGGACATGACAGTGTTGATTTAATTATCCCTCATGTTCATAAAGGAAAAGCTCTACAAAAATTATTAGAAAAGTGGTCTATTGATCATAGGGAGTTATTGGCGTTTGGCGATGGGAATAACGATTTAGAAATGCTTGCCTTGGCAGGAGAAAATTATGCCATGAAAAATGGCAGTAAAGAAGTACTTGAAAGGGCGCATTCTATTGCTCCTTCTAACGATGATGAAGGCGTCTTAACGGTTATAGAATCGTTACTTTTTGGTCAGAACTGAATGACGTCAATGAATTTAAACGCTAAAAAAAGTCTGGCAAAAATTCACCACTTCAAGAAATGCCAGACCCCTTTTATAAACCGGACTTATTCATTTACTTCCCGATTTCAAATGTATATTTATGTCCTTGTGTCAGACTATGATAGAAGCCTTCTCCTTCATAGAGTTGGAAAACCTGAACGCTTTGACGATCCGCTTCATCAGGATAAACTTGATCAATATAAGGGTTATCTGCCAAAACCTCTTGAAGCTTATCTTTACCTAACTTTCGGATTGTCCCTTCAATTCGTATCACTTGGATTAAATAGTCTTCTTCTAAAAAACCAGTAATAGCAATCTTAGGGTTACCTTGCAATTGTTTGTAAAAGTTCGTTTTGGGACTGGTCATGAAGAAGACGCCATCTTCATTGGCTACGCCGATATTAATAGGACGAGCATGAGGTTGACCATCTTCATCAACAGTCGAAAAAATAGCGACTTTCATATCTTTTTCTAATATTTTCATAATATCTTGTATTTTCATTTATATCTCTCCTTCTTGTGATAATTTTCATAATATTTATTACAGTATAACAGATTTCTACCCATAATTTGAGATGAAAAAATAAAGAATACGAATTTTTTTTAATAGCTTAGTGTATGTTGTTTACTTAGCTTTTGTTATTCGAGGAATCAGGAAAGTTCCTACTGAAATGATAAAAAAGATCAACGCAAAAAACAGAAAAGGTGTAGACAAACGAGTATTTATTTTTCCAATTATATTTAAAAGAAGTGGAGCTAGGGTGGCGCCTAAATTGCAGCCGATTAATACCATAGCATTCGCTGTGTTTAAAGATGAAAAGGATACTTTTTCAGGCAAACGAGTAAATATACTAGAAAGAGAACTTGTTATCGCAAATCCACAAAGAAAAGCTCCTATAGCTATGAAATAAAGGGTCGAACTCAGCGGTATGATTAATAACCCAATAGCACCAATAAACATCATGGTAGGTAAAAAGTATTTTTTTAAACTAGTAAACAGCGGACCAAATAAAGCACCTCCCATAAAACCGGCAAACATAAATAAGCTTAATATCCGATTGGCAGTTAAAGCAGAACCTAAATTATTTTCGACAATGTAGCTGGGAATTCGTAGTGAATTGGCGGTATTTGTGGCAATGAGTAAACCGCCAAAGAGTGCGCTGATAAATACAGAAAGTAACTGGTGTAGAGACATAGCTTTTCTTTTAATTGTTTTTTGTGTCTCATTTTTTTCATTGGGGACAAAAATGAGGTATACGATTAAAATGAAGAACGGTATACTGTAAATGAAAAAAGCAGGTTGCCAGCCCCAAACTAATAATTGTCCCGCAATCAATGTTAAAATGGTTTGACCTAAGGTTTCCACTGACGTACGATAACCTAATAAATGGGCGCGCCTTTTTCCACTAAAACGTTCGCTGATCATACTAACTGCCCGAGTATTTATCAAGCCAAAACCGATACCCGTTATAATCCGTGAGGTAAAGATGATCGGATAACTGGCAGTAAAAGCAGGCGTCACTCCAGCAAAACCGGCAGTTAACAATCCTAAAATAATGGTGGAACGTTCACTCAATATTTTAGCTACTAACGGGCTTAATGCAATCATGACAATCATTGATATAGAAGGAATGGAGATCAAAAATTCAACAGATGAACGTGAGTAGGAACTAAAAACGTCTAATAGAGTTGGCATAACTCCTGAAACAGAATAAGTTGAAGTAAGGATAAATGAGAGTGATAAAATCGCGATAATTTCTATCGTATTTCCTTTTTTCATAGCTGTTGCTGCCTCCGCTGCGGGAATTTTTGTTTATTCACTATAGTTCACAATACCATATTTAGGGCATTTGTCCTAGGGAAAATGAGGAGAAGAAAGAGAATGATTCGACAACTACAAGAAAATGATTTAGATGAGGTCATTTCTATATGGCTGCAAGAAAATATTCGAGCGCATGATTTTATCAGCGAAACGTATTGGAAGAGTCAATTTGATAGCGTAAAAGAGCAGCTGCCGCAAACAGAAATCTACGTCTATGTAGATAACGACGGCAAAATCGTTGGTTTTATCGGATTAGTGGATCATTATATTGCTGGTCTTTTTGTTACTAGCGAAAAGCAGTCAAAAGGAATTGGCAAGCAGCTACTTGATTATTGTAAAGCAAGAAAAAATAAGTTAACTTTGGAAGTTTATCAAAAAAATCAACGAGCTATCCGTTTTTATCAAAAGGAAGAATTTGTTATCAAAGAAGCAACTATCGATGAAGATACAGGAGAAAAAGAATTTGTTATGGTTTGGGGAAATTCTAGTGGAAATCGTTCAGTCTGACTTTAAAAGACAAAATATTACGTGATTATTCGTTCATGTGTTAGCCTAAATATAGAAAAACTTATGTTCACTATACTTAGGTTATTTTACTGTGGAAGGAAGATTACATGTCCAAAAATGAAGTAGAACTATTCTTGGAAGAAAAGAATATCTCTTATGAAT
>JAKDZT010000019.1 GCA_030462125.1 Tetragenococcus sp. | reverse complement strand
GTAAACTTAAACAACTTTTTCACTTTTTATTTAACTCCGTTCCCGTTGACTACATTGGTCAACGGGTATTTTTATATAAAAAATTATCCACCAGGAAGACTGATGGATAAAATAAAAAATGACAAATTAATTTTGTTTATGTTTCGTCGTTGCATACCAGATTAAACCAACAATAAAACCGATCAAAGCGGGTAAAACCCAGCCCATACCAATTTCAAATAGAGGGAAATATTGTTCACCTAATTGGATAAGCATCTGTGCGCCACTTGACTGACTGATAGCTGGCGGGGCAGCATTTAAGCCATCAATAATGGAAGCAACTAAGGTAAACAAGGTAGTGATTTGATATACCCGGCGATCATTATTAAATAACCGACCAATAATCGATAAAATAATCAATGTCATCGCCAAAGGATATAAGAACATTAGTACGGGAGTTGCTAACTCAATGATCTTTGTTAAACCAACGTTGGCAAATAAACAGGCTAACGCACTGACTAGTGTGGTAAAGAAGAGGTATTTTTGTTTAGGGAACAAGCCTACAAAAGTTTCGGAAAAAGCAGTGATTAATCCGATGCCCGTTTTTAAACAAGCAACAATAACAATAAGTGCTAATACAATACTGCCATATGTTCCTAGATAATATTGAGAAATTTGCGCTAAAGCAACGCCACCATTTTCGCTAACCGGGAAGTTACCTAAGCTCATGGTTCCCATGTAGGACAAAAGACTATAAATAATACCCATAAAAATAATGCTGACGGCTCCTGATTTTATTGTATCTACTGCAATTGTCGGTGGATCTGTGATGCCACGGTTTTTAATAGCTTGTATGATCAAAATACCAAATGCCAAGGAAGCTAATGCATCTAAGGTATTATAACCTTCAATAAACCCACCGGAAAAAGCTCCGCTTTGGTAACTCGTTTGGATAGGAGCGCTCGCGACATCGCCTAATGGATTAACGAAGGCCATAATGAGTAAAATAGCCAATAAGACTAAAAAGACAGGATTTAAAAATTTACCGACATAGTCAAGGAGCTTCGAGGGTTTCCTAGAAAACCACCAGGCGGTAATAAAAAATAAAATACTAAAAATTGCTAATATGACCCCCTGTTGGCCCGTAGGAATATGAGGTGCAATCCCAATTTCATAAGAAGTTGTAGCTAAACGCGGTAAAGCAAAAAAAGGACCGATGACTAAATAAAGTAAGATTGTAAAAACATAAGCGTACGGCTTATTTATTCTTGAAGATAATTCAAATACCCCGCTGCTTTGCGAAATTCCCATCGCAATAACCCCTAAAAAAGGGAGGCCCACACCAGTAACTAATAACCCTAAATTAGCTGCAGTGACGTTTGCTCCGGCTTCTTGTCCTAAATGGACGGGAAATATCAAATTTCCTGCACCAAAGAATAAGCCAAAAAGCATAGAACCAATGGTTAGATAATCTGTAAAGGATAGCTTTTTTTTCAATTCCACCAACTTCTTTCAACTTATTATAAATATCAACTTAACAAATTCAGCTAGAAATAGCAATTATAAAATGGACTAATTTTTTTAATTTTCTAAAATTTATGTATAAAAACGAGGAGCGGGGACGAAAGCCCTCAGCTCCTCGTTTGTATTTACGAACGAATTCGTTGTAAGAATTCTTGTGTTCGAGCTTCTTTTGGATGGTCAAATAGTTCTGCGGGTGCCCCTTGTTCGGCAATAACGCCTTGATCCATGAAAATAACTCGATCAGATACATCTCTTGCAAAGCTCATTTCGTGTGTAACGATAACCATTGTCAAACCAGTTTCTGCCAGATCTTGGATAGTCTTTAATACTTCACCGATCATTTCTGGATCAAGCGCTGAAGTTGGTTCATCAAAAAGTAAGACATCTGGATTCATAGAAAGGGCGCGAGCAATCGCTACACGTTGCATTTGTCCTCCTGATAATTGGGCTGGTTTAGCGGAGACAAATTGGTCCATACCTACATTTTTTAAATTTTGCAGTGCGATTTTTTTTGCTTCTTCTGGTTTTCGTTTTAAAACAGTAGTTTGTCCGGTCGTACAATTTTCTAATACGTCCATATTGGCAAATAAGTTAAAAGATTGAAACACCATGCCTAGATGTGTGCGATAGGAAGGTAGACTATAACCTTTTTCCAGCACATTTTCGCCTTTATAGAGGATTTGTCCACCTGTAGGTTTTTCCAGTAAATTAATGCAGCGTAACAAAGTAGATTTTCCGGATCCGGAAGAACCAATAATTGTTAAAACTTGTCCTTTATTTACCGTGGTAGAAATATCTTTTAAAACTTCATTAGTGCCGAAGTTCTTTTTTAAATTTTTTAATTCGATAATCGCTGACATGTGTGACCTCCTATTCGTGTCCTGTCGTGGTTTCTTCTATTTTTGTATAGGAATTGGGACCATCCATTTTCTTTTCCATAAGTCGTAATAATCCGGTAGCTGATAAGGTCATGACCAGATAAATCGCACCTACGATGGTAAAGGTTTGGAAAAACAGTAAATTGGTTCCGGCAGCTGCTGAACCTTGGAAGAAAAGGTCTCCTACACTAATGACACTTAATACAGCGGTATCCTTGATATTAATGACAGATTCATTGCCGATCGCGGGTAAAATATTACGGATCGCTTGTGGCAAGATGACTTTGCGCATCGTTTGCCCATGTGTCATACCAATCGCTTGAGCCGCCTCAAATTGCCCATCATCAACTGCAAAAATTCCGCCACGTACAATTTCCGACATATAAGCGCCAGTGTTGATGGTTACGATCAATAAGGCAGCTACTGTCCGGTTCATATCGATTGAAAACAGCAAGGCAACTCCATAAAAGATAACCATCGCTTGCACCATCATAGGAGTACCACGAAAGACTTCTATATAGATACGTAAAATACCATTCGCGATTTTTTGTAAACCACGTAAAAGAGGACTTTCCGAGTCCGGGAGTGATCTAAAAATCCCTATTAATAAGCCCACGATTGTTCCTGCGATTGTAGAGAAAACAGCGATGAGTAGGGTTAAGCCAGCACCTCTTAAGAAAAGAATGCCATATTGTGAAATGATATCACCAAAAGTAGCAAGCAACCCGCCACTAGATTCTTCCTCATCATCACTATCATTAGAAGAGGAAGGCTGATCTTCTACGGCTTGGTCCATAATTTCTGTTCGTTCATCCTGGGAAATTCCACTTAAAATATCGTTCACTGTGGACACATCAGGATCATCTTGACGCATACCGACAGCCACTTGAATATCTTCCGGAGCGGTTTCAAATCCTTCTCCTTCATCAAAATCAACCATCGTCAAATCGTTATTTACATTGGTGGCAGTGATTCCTTCTGGACGTTCACTGACGTAGCCATCAATAATTCCTGAAGATAAAGCAACCCGCATGGCAGAAAAATCATCTTGTGCCTGTTGTTTATCTACTCCAGGAATTTGGTCGATGACGGAATAATGGAAGGTATTTAATTGGGCCGTGATTTTTGCCCCACTTAAATCGTCGAGTGTTTTTGCATCGGCGTACTCGCTATCTTTACGAGTCACCGTCACTAAGTCTGATTCGTAGTAAGGATCAGTAAAATCAATTTCTTCGCGCCGTTCTTCGGTAGGGGACATACCAGCTACAATGCCATCAATTTTGCCGGATTTTAACGCTGGAACTAAACCATCCCATTCAACCGGTACAACGACTAAATCCTTGTCCATTCCTTCAGCAATTTTTTTAGCCATTTGGACATCATATCCGCCGGCGTAAGAACTCGAATCGCCACTTTTAGGTACAGCGTCATTTTCGTCGTTGGTTTGCGTCCAATTAAAAGGAGCATAGGAGGTTTCCATCCCTACTCTGAATTGGTCATCAGGCGTTTGTTCGTCTGCATTTGCCATAGCTGTACCACCAAACAACACCATAAATAAAGATACTAATAAAAGCCAGTAATTTTTCCTCATGTTTTCATTCTCCCTCTTTTTTTGAGTGATAGATAAATTTTGAAAACACACAAGCATGGCAAAGAAAAAAGCAGCCGTACTCCATGATTGGAAAACGACTGCAGACATTTTGTCAACAAACTTCTCACAAAACATAGCGCACCTTAGCTTGTGCTAAGACAGTACGCAAGCTGTTTACTTGCGTCCCAACGATTGTTTCAAGCAAGAAAAAATCGTTTCGGCCAATTTCCCTAGTCCTGTTTCTACGTGCTGCTCCACTCCACAGGGTTAATGAAATTTGCGACCTCTACCTGTTCAAAGGTATCTTTTATTCAAATTTCAACTCGCTCTGATTTTAGAAGAAAAAACAACAATTGTCAACTGAAAATCAAAGGAAATGGTTATCATTCGTGTAAATTAAGCGGTTCTGGATTTTTTGGGTTCACGCCCTAAAATGGCCTGGATCACTGTTAAACCAAGTAAAAGCCCTAAGATCAAATAAATTAAACTGGAATATTGGGTAATGCCCCAGCCCCAAGTGTGATAAATGAGCATTGTGATCCAAAGCACAACTGCTGAAAGAACGTTTAAGAGTCCAAATACCCATAAGTTCCCGTTTTCTTTTCGTACTAAATAGAAAATGGAAAAATACAAACTAAGCGCTAACCAAGCAATGTTAATCAAAATAAGTCCCCAATATATAATACCTGCTAACATAATGATGTTCACCTCGCTTATTATTTTAATTGAGTTAATTTTAGCACGTTTTGTTTAAAGTGTCACAAGAATTTAGAGGAAAAGCCAATTTTTGTGAACATTTGCATCCAATTTGTTTAATTTGAAAGCCAAGACAAATAGCGATGGGTATTGTATGATAGAAAAAAGAATTTTAATAATGAAAAACAGGCTAAAAATATTGTGAGGAGTAAGTGATGTCTGAACGTACAGAAAAAGAAAAAATGATTGCTGGAAAATTGTATTTTTCAGCTGATCCAGAACTAGCGGCGGAACGCAAAGCTGCTAGGCAACAACAACTTTTAATCAATCGTGAAGATGACCCAACACAACGCAGACGATTGGTAAAAGAAACCTTTGGGCATGTTGGAAACGCTATTCATATTGAACCTAATCTGCGCTTTGATTACGGTTATAATATATCTGTTGGAGAAAATTTTTATGCGAATTACGATTGTGTATTCCTTGATATTTGTCCCATTTCCATCGGTGATGATTGTTTGTTAGCACCTAATGTTAAATTATATACAGCTTCTCATCCGCTAGATCCGGTAAGAAGAAAAAGTGGCTTAGAAGAAGGGCGCCCTATCACTATTGGCAATGATGTGTGGATTGGCGGTGGTTCTATCATTGTACCCGGTGTAACTTTAGGGAACAATGTGGTTGTAGGAGCTGGAAGTGTGGTAACGAAATCTTTTCCGGATAATGTAGTGATCGCCGGTAATCCTGCAGCGGTAATCAAAACGATTGAAGTAGATTCCGAAGAAGTGATGCCTTTAAAACAACAACAAGATAGAATAGATGAGCTAGATTGGCAAATTGTCGACTTGTTAGAAAAAAGAATGGCAGCTGTAAGTAATGTTGCACAAATAAAAAAGAAGAACAGTGAAGACTTTTCTGCTACGAAAAGACAGGAGGAAATATTAGCGCGAGTACGTAAAGCTGTAACAAATACAGAATATGAAGAAGCGATTATCAAGACCTATAAAGATATGATGAAACATGTGCAAGAAAATCAAGAAGAGAATAAGGAGTAGCTAGTACAGGAGCTTATATTCAACTTGAAAAATTAATCTGTTGGTGTTGACATTTTTTAAAAGATAGGGTAAATTGATCACATTGAAAGAAAAGAAATATCCGTAGATTAGGAAAGTAGACTTGGATCCTTTAAAGAGAGACTCTGCTTGGTGGGAAGAGTTAAGCTGTGAAAAGTTGAAAATGGCCTAGGAGGATAGTGCGTCGATAAGTAGGCGTACTCGGAAGTTCCACCGTTAAAAGGAACACCGATCTTTCGCTTGTTTGAAATGTCGGGCTAAGGGAAGGTTTAACTTCTGAACAAAAGGTGGTAACACGAATAGTCGTCCTTTTACTGGCAAATGCTGGTAAAAGGACTTTTTTATTATAAAAATAAACGAAGACATGGTAAGTAAAAAGACATCGTTTTTTACAGAGAACTCCAAGCGCTGAGAAGGAGCAAAGCGAACTTTTGAAAATGGCCATCGAGTGGATTCATCTTTAAGTTAGGAAAACAAAGAGATGGCGGCTGCAACCGATATTTTGCTTATGTACACATGTACGGGTAAAGAGAAGCTGTTTTATTTATACAGCTTAATTGAGGTGGTACCGCGTTTTAGACGTCCTCAAGGAAACAACAAATTGTCTGTTTTCTTGAGGACGTTTTTTATAAATAAACCATATGTTTTTAAATAGAGGAGGAGAAGATATAAATGATTGAACTAAAAGATATTTCGGTGACTTTTCGCCAAGGGAAACGTGAAATCCCGGCAGTTAAAAACGTTGATCTTTCCGTGGATCAAGGTGATGTGTATGGGATTGTTGGCTACTCTGGCGCTGGTAAGAGTACCTTAGTCCGAGTGATCAATTTGTTACAAGAACCTACTGAAGGGGTTGTTGAAATAAATGGGACGGATTATAGCTCTCTTAAACCTAAAGAGTTACGTGCCAAGCGTAAAAAAATTGGGATGATCTTCCAACATTTTAATTTAATGAACAATCGTTCGATTTTTGATAATGTAGCCTTTTCTTTGAGGTATTCTGGGACTACAAAAGAAGACCGCAGACGAAAGGTCAATGAGTTATTAGATTTAGTCGGGCTATCCGAAGAAATTAATGCCTACCCTAGTCAATTATCTGGGGGACAAAAACAGCGGGTAGCAATTGCTCGCTCGTTGGCTAATGATCCAGAAATCCTGTTGTGTGATGAAGCAACCAGTGCGCTGGATCCTAAAACGACCTTGCAAATTTTATCTTTATTGCAAAAACTAAATAAACAATTAGGCTTGACCATTGTAATCATCACTCATGAGATGCAAGTGGTCAAAGAGATCTGTAATAAAGTGGCCGTCATGGAAGAAGGAGAAATTATTGAACGAGGGGGCAGCATTCAAATTTTCAGTCAACCAGAAAAACCATTGACTAAAGATTTTATCCGAACCGCGACACATATTGATCAAGCGCTGGATACGATTTTAGGTAGTGATAGTTTCTCGAAGTTGGGAGAAAACGAATGGTTAGTCGAACTGTCTTATGTAGGTGACCAGACGAGTAAACCGTTAATCGCGGAATTATTCAGCCAATTTCAAGTAACCACTAATATTTTATACGGCAATGTTGAAATTATCCAAGACACGCCTCTAGGAAGCTTAATTGTAAACTTGTCAGGAGAATTGGAACAAAGACAAAAAGCTTTTGAGTATCTGAAAAGTGAAGGGGTCTATGTCAACATATTAAAACAAGCGGAAGGAGGCGTTTAATATGCAAGATTTACTTGAACAATATTTACCTAATGTTATGGATATTCCTGATGAATTTATTGAAGCAACTCAAGAAACAATTTATATGACCGTTTATACCTCGTTAATAGCAGGTGTTATAGGGCTTATTTTCGGTATTTTACTCGTTGTTACTAGACCCGGCGGATTGTTAGAACAACCTGTATTTTTTAATATCTTAGATGAAGTTGTCAATACGGTTCGTTCGATTCCTTTTATTATTTTGTTAGCCTTGTTGGTTACCTTTACCCGTTTTATCGTGGGAACTTCGATTGGTGCGACAGCTGCCTTGGTTCCATTGATCGTCGGCGTTGTTCCTTTTTATGCTCGGCAAATTGAGGTGGCTTTGTTAGAAGTTGATCCTGGCGTCATCGAAGCAGCAGAAGCAATGGGTACCAGCCCGTTTGGCATTATTTTTCGGGTCTATTTACGTGAAGGGCTACCTGGCATTATCCGTGTTTCGGCATTAACGATCATCAATGTTATCAGTTTGACAGCAATGGCTGGGGCTGTTGGTGCTGGCGGATTAGGAAACTTAGCGATTACTAGAGGTTATAATCGCTTCCAAACAGATGTTACTCTAGTTTCAGTCGTTATCATTTTAATTATCGTATTTATCAGCCAAGCCATTAGTAATTGGTTAATAAGAAGAGTGAGTCATTAAAAACGGGAGGAATGTTTAATGAGAAAGAGAAAAGGATTGTTAAGTTTAGCAGTTGCAGCGCTTTTTGTTGTTGCTGGCTGTAGTAACGGGCAAGGTTCAGCAGATGACGCAGAAGATACAACGGTTCAACTAGGTGTGATTGGTGCAGATACAGATGTTTGGGATGACGTACAAGAAAGATTAGCAGATGAGGGGATCGATCTGGAGTATGTCGAATTTACTGAATATAGCCAACCTAATAGAGCGCTGGAAAATGGCGATATTGATCTCAATTCTTTTCAACATCAAGACTTTTTGGATAACTATAATGAAGAACGCGGAACAGATTTGGTATCGATCGGAAATACCTATAATGCACCTTTAGGAATCTATTCAGAACAAATAACAGATTTGGACGAATTAGAAGATGGGGCGGAAGTAACGATCCCAGATGATGTGACCAATGGCGGCCGAGCTTTGAAATTGTTGCAAACGGCTGATTTAATTGAGCTTGATGAAGATGCTCAGAACCCAACAGTTTCTGATATTACAGCCAATCCTAAAGACTTGGATATCACAGAATTAGAAGCTTCTCAAACCGCACGTTCGATGGAAGATGTGGATGCTTCAGTGGTTAATAGCGGCATGGCAGTAGATTCTGGCCTTTCACCAAACGATGATGCGGTTTATTTAGAACCCGTTGATGATACTTCACGTCCTTACGTGAACATCATTGCGGCTAGAAAAGAAGACGAAGATAATGAGGTCTATCAAAAAGTCGTAGACGCCTTTCAATCAGAACAAACAGCAGAAGTGATTGAAGAAACCTCTAATGGCGCAGATATCCCAGCATGGGAAGAATTTGGTAGAAAATAAGAAGCGGATCAGATGATATCTAGCAATGACAAAGATGTAACATTACGATTATTTATCCAAGAACGCTTACCTCGTGAATTTAAAGCCAGCTTAGCCCAAGGTCATTGAGGCTCATTCATCGCTTATTTTAATTTAGCAAGTGTTATTTCGCTAGAAACAGGAAGTTAAGAAAAACGATGAATGACAAATTGAAAGGAAATTACTTTTTTATAAAAAATAAAGTCATCAACCGCAAAAATTTCAACGGTTGATGACTTTTTATTATTCAATCACGAGTACGCCCTCATTTAGCGCAAATGGATTTTCTTCATTGATATGGTCATAAAAAAGAACACCATTTAAGTGATCAATCTCATGCTGTACAACAACAGCTGGGTAATTTTTTAAACGAATTTTTTTCTTTTCCCCATCTTCATTGTAATAACGTAAAGTGATTCTTGCTTGTCGAACAACATATCCTGGGACTTCACTATCGACAGATAAGCAGCCTTCTCCTTCACCCATACAGGCACCTTGGACAGAATGACTCAAAATTTTGGGGTTGTATAATATATCTTTAAACTCAGGTTCCTCATTTTCAGGATCCAAGCTAGGGACAAGAACCGCCGTCATTCGTTTTCCAACATCGACTTGGGGAGCTGCTAGCCCCACGCCGCCTCGCAGTTGTAGTTCTTCTGCTTTTTGTGGATCTTGACTGTTTTCTAAGAATTCCATCAATTCTCTACCTAATTTTTTTTCTTCATCACTTAAAGGAAAAGTAACTTCTTCGGCCACTTTTCGTAAAGTAGGACGACCGTCACGAATAATATCATCCATTGTGATCATTGCTGACCAAACTCCTCTCAAGTATAACTTAAATTCATATGTAGGTTTTTAATGCCCAACTGATAGTTTAACACAAAAAAATAGGAGTAGGGCGAAAAAAGTTTTGAGTAAAAAAGAGATTTTTGCTTATGGAAAAGTAGAAAGAAAATTTTATGAAATGATACTTTTTTCTTGTAAAGTTGTATGAATTCTGTATAATAACATATTGTCACATGACAAGGTGTCATAAATAACAAAGGAGGAAGCCTGCTATGCCTAATGAAACGTTTTTTAATTTGCCAGGTGAAAAACAAAAACGAATATTAGATGCAGCTAAAAAAGAATTCTCGCAAAGCGCGCTAAAAGATGCCTCTATTGCCAATATTGTCAAAGGGGCAGAAATTTCTAGAGGAAGTTTCTATCAGTATTTTGAAGATATGGAAGATTTATATTTATACTATTTTCATTCCTTGGGCAAAGATAATCATCAGCAGTTTCTTTACAGCTTAAAACAACATCAAGGAGACTTATTTGCTACTTTTGAAGACTTTTTTTCGCGCTGGTTTTTGGAAATATTTAAGGGCGAAAATGTGCTTTTTTATAAGAATTTATTTATGAGCATGGACTTTCATGCGATGCATAAGTTTCTGCTTTCTAATGGTCAAAATAAGCAGGTAAAAGTACATAAGACAAGGGGGGAAGAACATAGAAAAATAAAAGATATACAAAAAGCGATACTAGAAGAAGTGGACCAAACACTGCTTGATGTCAAAAATGAGCAGGAACTACTTTTGCTCTTTCAATTATTAATACATATTACTTTTTCCACGATCGCGGATGGCTATCGGCGCCATTGTGAGAATGGTTGGTATGATATCCAAAAAATTGATGAAGAATTCCATTTAAAATTGAATTGGTTAAAAAAAGGAACTAAAAAAAGCAAGGAGGGCAATAAACGATGATCAAAGTAGTTAAAAAAATATCTTTTACTTCTGCGCTACTTGCGATTGGATTTATGGTGTTTCAAGTGATCGCTGATTTATATTTGCCTAACATGACATCAAATATTATTGATAATGGTGTTGCCCAAGGGGATATTAATTACATTTGGCGAATTGGTGGCGTTATGATGGTAATTTCGGTTATTAGCATCATTGCCGCTTTTGGCAATGCTTTTTTTGCAACAAGAGAATCCCAAAGGTTGGGGAAAAAGCTACGAAGTGATATTTATGAAAAAGCTGAAAATTTTTCAATCGATAAGTTCGATCGTTATGGTGCTGCTTCTTTAATTACTCGAACGACCAATGATGTAAACCAAATTCAAAGGGTCATGCAAATGTTTTTGCGCTTAATGATCCAAGCACCTATCATGCTTCTTGGTGCAAGCTTTTTAGCCTATCAAAAAGATGCGCAATTAACGAGAGTCTTTTTTGTCGTTATCCCTTTGGTGATCATTGCTGTGGGAGGCATTATGTATTTTGCTGTACCATTATTTCGTAGTATGCAAAAAAAGACAGACCGCATTAATTTAGTTTTCCGAGAAGAATTGACAGGTGTCCGAGTGATACGAGCTTTTAATAAAGAAGCCTATGAAACAGATCGTTTTGATCAAGCCAATAGCGACTTTGCACGCACGGCTATCAAAGTAAATACCATTGTAGCTTTTATGATGCCTTTGATGACACTCATTATGAGCGGCACAAATATCGGTATTACTTGGTTTGGTGGTCACTATATCGCTGATATGCAGCTGCAAGTGGGTAATATGATTGCATTTATTACTTATGCGATGCAAATTTTAATTAGCTTTATGATGCTTTCTATGATATTTGTCATGGTTCCTAGAGCTCAAGCTTCAGCCGATCGGATTAATGAAGTTTTAGAAGAAACGGATGATATTACCGATAGTAAACAAACAGAAAAAATTTCCTTAAGCAAGGACAAGGCCACCTTGGAATTTGAGCAAGTAAACTTCCGTTATGCAGATGCCGACAGCTTAGCGCTAGAAGACGTTAATTTTAAAGCAAAAGCAGGGCAGACAGTAGCAATCATTGGCGGAACAGGGTCTGGCAAGACTACGTTTGTCAATTTAATACCTCGTTTACATGAAGTTTCCTCCGGGACAATTTTCTTAAATGGTCATGATATTCAAAAGGTTCAACAACATGATTTACGTGACTTAATCGGTTTTGTTCCTCAAACAGCTGTTTTATTCCGCGGGACAATTCGAGAAAATATGCGTTACGGCAACGAAAAAGCAACGGAAGAACAAATGTGGCAAGCATTAAAGACAGCCCAAGCGCAGGATTTCGTTGCTGCCATGCCGGATGGCTTAGATAGCCATGTGGAACAAGGGGGCGGCAACTTTTCCGGTGGCCAAAGACAACGGTTAGCAATCGCACGTGCGCTGATAAAAACGGCCGACTTGTATGTCTTTGATGACTCATTTTCCGCTCTGGATTTCAAGACCGACGCCAATCTAAGACAAGCATTGCAACAAGAAATGCAAGAAGCGATCATGGTCATTGTCGCTCAACGTGTCAGTACGATTATGGACGCTGATATTATCCTAGTCTTAGAAGCAGGTAAAGTTGTCGGTAAAGGTACCCATCAAGAATTATTGAAGAATAATAAAACTTACCAAGAAATTGCTTATTCTCAATTAAGAGAGGAGGACCTAACTTGAGTAAGAAACAAGAAAAGACGACAGAACAAGAACCTACTCCCTTAAGAAGACGAAAGCCTAAAAACTTTTGGAAAACTTTTCGTCGGCTCATTCGTTATTTATCTTCTCGTTTAGTTGCGATTATTGCGGTTTTTGTATTAGCCATTGGAGCCGTTGTTTTTCAAATTCAAACCCCCAAAGTTTTGGGCCAAGCAACGACTGAGATATTTGAAGGCGTCATGACAGGCGTTAAACAAATGCAGGCCGGAGCTAATATTACGAGGTTTCCTATCGATTTTGAAGAAGTGGGACGCATTTTACTCATTGTGATTGCTATGTATTTGACTTCAGCCGTCTTTAATTTTTTACAACAATTTATTATGACTCGGGTATCCCAACGATCGGTCTATCAAATGCGTAAAGATTTGGACGAAAAAATGGATCGTTTGCCTATGTCTTATTTTGATACACATAGTAACGGAGATATTATGTCACGGGCAGTCAATGATATGGACAACGTGGCTGGCATGTTACAACAAAATTTAACCCAATTTGTGACAAGTGTGGTAACTTTTGTTGGTGTTTTGATTATGATGCTTACCATTAGTTGGCAACTGACATTGGTTGCACTGGTTACCGTTCCCTTAAGCTTAATTGTGGTAACGATTATCGCGCCTAAGTCGCAACGATTTTTTGCTGAACAACAAAAACGTCTAGGGCTTTTAAATGACCAAGTAGAAGAGACTTACGGCGGTCATACAGTAGTTAAAACTTTTAACCATGAAGCAGCAGACCAAGAAGTTTTTGAAAAAGAGAACCAAAAATTGTATGAAGCCGGTTGGAAAGCGCAATTTGTCTCTGCGATTATTATGCCATTAATGAATTTTATTAAGAATATGGACTATGTATTTGTGGCTATTATCGGGGGAATAAAAGTTGCTAATGGGAATATGACTTTAGGGAATGTGCAAGCTTTCTTACAATATACGAACCAATTCTCGCAACCGATTCGTCAACTATCTAACTTAGTGAATACAATCCAAGTTACCATTGCTTCAGCGGAACGTATCTTTGAAATTTTGGATGAAGACGAAATGGTAGATCAACCGTCTAATTTACCAGTAGAAGAAAATACACCTTACAAAGTACGCTTTGAAGATGTAGAGTTCGGCTATAGTGAGGATCAATTATTATTTACTGGTTTTAGTTTGGATGTTAAGCCTGCAGAAACTGTAGCGATTGTCGGTCCAACGGGTGCTGGAAAAACAACATTAATCAACTTATTAGAACGGTTTTATGATGTTTCTGATGGCAGTATTCGGTATGATGGTGTTGATATTCGAGATATGTCTAAGAAACGTTTGCGCAGTAAATTATCCATGGTTTTACAAGATACTTGGCTATTTAACGGTAGTATTTATGAAAATATTCATTACGGTAACGATCAAGCGACCGATGAAGATATCCAAGAAGCAGCCAAAGCAGCGCATGTGGAAGACTTTGTCCATCAATTACCAGAAGGTTATGATACGGTTTTAAATGAAGATGCCAGCAATATTTCACAAGGCCAAAGACAGTTGATTACGATCGCGCGGGCTTTTCTAGCCGATCCACAAGTTTTGATTTTAGATGAAGCAACTTCTAGTGTGGATACTCGGACAGAAACGCTAATTCAAAAGGCGATGAATCGGCTTTTAGAAAATCGCACAAGTTTTGTCGTGGCTCATCGTTTATCTACGATTCAAGGCGCCGACAATATTGTGGTTATGGATCATGGCTCTATTGTTGAAACTGGGAATCACGATTCATTGATGGAGCAAAATGGGTTTTACGCTGATCTATATAATAGTCAATTTTCGTCTGGTGAAGTGGCTTTGTAGTTAGGAGGTTTAAATTCGAATGGAAGCACTCTTTTTTGGAGGCGTTGACCGTTCGAATTTTTTCTGTGATTTATTCATGCTATAATAGAAGTAGCAAAATTTGGAGGAAAAAATATGACCTTACGCGTAGAAAATCTAACGGGCGGTTATAGCCAAATTCCAGTGTTAAAAGATTTAAATTTCACTCTTAATGATGGGGAATTGGTCGCTTTGATTGGCTTAAATGGTGCAGGAAAAAGTACCACGATTAAAGAGATTATGGGGCTATTACAACCGCAACAAGGACGCATTGAATTAGATGGTCTAACGATCGCCAAAGATCCAGAAAGCTATCGACAAAAGATCGGTTATGTGCCAGAGACCCCTCTTTTATATGAAGAATTAACCTTGAAAGAACACTTAGAAGTCACGGCAATGGCGTATGACATTGACGAAAAAGAAGCGCAAAAAAGAGCGGAAGCCTTACTTAAAACCTTTCGTTTAGACCAGCGCCTTGAATGGTTCCCAGCGAATTTTTCTAAAGGGATGAAACAAAAGGTGATGATCCTGTGCGCCTTTTTAATTGAACCTAGTCTTTATATTATAGACGAACCATTTTTAGGGCTAGATCCTTTGGCTATTCATGCCCTATTAGAGTTAATGCAAAACATGAAAGAACAAGGCTCGTCTATTTTGATGTCGACTCACGTTTTAGCAACAGCTGAGAAGTATTGCGATCGGTTCATTATGTTGCATGATGGCCAAATTCAAGTGCAAGGGACTTTAGAAGAATTGCGGCAGGAATTTAATAGGCCACAGGCATCCTTGGATGACCTCTACCTTGCGTTGACAAAGGAGGCTTAATGATGAAAGCTTTCTTCCAAACACGTTTAAAAAAGCATCAAAAACATATGATGCGTTATATGAAATATGTGCTTAATGATCATTTTGTATTGATAATGACCTTTTTAGTAGGTGGCGTGGGCTTTTATTATTCTAATTGGCTTAAAACGTTAACCCCTGGTTTTTGGTGGGGGCCTTTATTGATTTTGGTGATTTGGGTTGCTTCATTGCATATCGGTCGTTTCACTAGTTTAGCACAACCCGCGGATCAAGTTTTTTTATTACCCAAAGAAAAACAGATGCGCACTTATTTAACAGCAGCTTTTTCTTATAGCTGTATTTTTCCGTTTGTAGCTTTGCTATTGATTTTAGCTGGTACTATGCCCTTACTAGTCGTGTCTACAAGCCATTCTTTTAGTACTTTTTTCTTTTATTTAATTAGTTTGTGGGGACTTAAAATAAGTCATTTAGAAATTGGACGTATGAGCATTTTCCAAGATATGAAAAAGGCCCGTAAGAATGCTTACTTTTTATGGATGATTTTTACACTTATCATTTTGGTTATCGGTTTATGGTTTCAACCAATTTTAGGGTTGATTATTTCGATTGTACAGATTATTTTATTCCATAAGTTATGTTGGCAGTCAATGAACGTCCCCTTGGATTGGGAAGAGATGATTAATGAGGAACAAGACCGTCTCCATCGTATTTATCAGTTTATCAATTTATTTACTGATGTGCCTGAAATTCCAACCAAAATCAAACGCCGTAAGTATCTAGATCCTTTATTAAAACATATTTCTTTTTCTCAGAACAATACGTATTTGTATTTGTATGCTCGCCGTATGTTGCGGGGAAATGAATACATGGGACTCTATTTACGTCTAGTAATTTTAGGAGGCATACTGCTTTATTTTGTTGCTGATCGTTGGTTTGCTTTAGGGATTGGTATATTGTTTATCTATCTCATTGGCTTTCAACTTCTCCCACTGTATCAACAATTTCAATATATGCCATTGACCAAATTATATCCACTTAAAGAAAAACAAAAACTTAGCGCTATTCAAAAATTGTTAGGGCTGCTTTTAACTTTTTGTGCTCTTGTTTTTGCTGTGATTGGCTGGGTTTCTTTTACGGAATGGATGAGTACTTTGATTATGGTAGCAGGTTTTCTATTGATGGTTCTTTTCTTTGTGCAGGGCTATTTGCCTTATCGGATCAAGAAAATGAACAATTAACGGTAGTCTTTTTTCCAAAGAAAAACGAACATACATGTGCTTGACGTGACAAAAGCAGCAGGCTAAAATAAGAATTACTGCGATAAAGGAGGTAAGCTTTGATGACGATGCGTCTAGATAATGATTGGCAAATGCGCCCGATTAAAGGGGATACCGGAAAAGCGTATGTTGGACAAAAAGAACAAGACAAGATATTTATCAAACGTAATACGACACCAATGCTTGCTGCTTTATCAAAAGAAGGGATTACACCTAAGCTGATTTGGACAAAACGCACAGGCGATGGGGATACGTTATCAGCCCAAGAATGGATTGAAGGGCAATTGTTAGAACCTGAAGAGATCGGGAAAAGAAACGATGTCATTGACGTGCTCTATCATTTGCATCATTCTCGTTCTTTAAAAGATATGCTGAAAAGAATGGGTGGCATTGTAAAACCGCCCAAAAAAATGTTGGAAGAATACGAAGAGACCTTACCCGAGGGCTTAGCTAATAATCAATTTTTATCGCTAGTCGTGCAATTCCTTAAAAAAAACATTCCTGCTTTTCATGCGGCAGAAAAAACAGTGGTCCACGGTGATGTGAATTGCCGTAATTGGATTGTTTGCCAAAATTATCTCTATTTAGTGGATTGGGATTCGGTCATGTTTGCCGATTCAGCTGTAGATATTGGAACTATTCTGGGAAATTATTTGCCGGTTTCTAGTTGGAGCCAGTGGTTAATGAGTTATGGGCTACAAAGCACCGATGAAAACATCGAAAAAGTTTATTGGTACGCCTTGTTGAGTATGTTGCAAGAAATAAAGAAGTGTTACCTTAAAGGTGAAACAAGAGAAGTAAATAAAGAAATTTTACAACTAAAACGAATTTATACAGGATAAAAGGGTGGATGTGTCTGTTAGGACAGCAACCACCCTTTTTAGAAGGAGTTAAGTATGCGAATTAGGAAACGTCCAGGCGCTGCAGAAATGGTGGCTAATAACCCTCAATTTGTGGTTCCTGATCCCAAAAAATGGCGGGGACATTGGAAAGAACGCTTTGCCAACGACCATCCTTTACATATTGAAATTGGTATGGGAAAAGGTCAATTCATCACTGAAATGGCTAAAGCACATCCTGAGAACAATTATATCGGGATTGATTTAGAAACAACAGTTGTGTCTTTTGCTTTAGATAAAGTAAAAGAAGCAGAACTTAGTAATGTACAATTGCTCCATGTCGATGGTTCAGCTTTAACAGAATACTTTGCAGATAGTGAAGTTGATTTAATTTATTTAAATTTTTCCGATCCTTGGCCTAAGAAAAAACATGAAAAACGTCGTCTTACTTCAAAGAAATTTTTAGCTATTGATGAAGAAATTTTGCAGCCGGGTGGAGAAATTCATTTTAAGACGGATAACCAAGGGATGTTTGAATATTCTTTAGCAAGCTTTTCGCAATATGGCATGACGATAAAACAAGTGTGGTTGGACCTACATGCCAGTGATTTTGCGGATAATATCATGACCGAATACGAAGAAAAATTTTCTGAAAAAGGACAACCTATTTACCGTGTCGAGGTGAAGTTTGCCGATAAAAGACAGTAGGGTAAATGATTATAACCTATAAACAAAAAATGAAAAATAACGTCAAGCAGTTAGGTCCTTTAAGATCTAACTGTTTTTTTTTTAGATAATAAACTAGATGATAATAAAAACTACTCTGTATCTTTACAAAAGTTAGAAATAAGTTTTAACTTTTTGAAAAGATCTATAGAGTAGTTTTATTATATATTCAGCTAATCATATTATGCAGCTGTTTCTTCCTCTTGTTCTTGCGCAACTAATCTTCTGTCATACATTTTAATGAATGGGAACCAAACAAGGAAGGCTATAACAGCACAAAGTAAAGCTACAACTATGGCCATATAATCGCCGCCTGTACTAATAAAAGCACCTGCGCCTATAGGGGTTGGCCAAGGCATCATAGCAATAACTGGTTGCATAAACTCTAATTCAACTGCCCAATAAGCCACCGAAGCTGTAACCATTGGAGCTACAAAAAACGGGATAGCTAAAAAGGGATTATAAACAATCGGTAAACCGAATACTAATGGTTCGTTGATATTAAAGAACCCAGGTACAATTGCCGCTTTTCCTAAAACTTTTAGTTGTTTAGATTTGGCTACAAATGCAAGGTATATAACTAATCCTAATGTTGCTCCGGCGCCACCTGTAATGATAAAAGCGTTGTTAAGTTCCCCTGCAAATGGGATATTTGCGCCTCCTATGTTGGATTGTAGATTTGACATAAGAATAGGGAAAAGAAAACCTTGGATAATAATATTTGATCCATGAATCCCTACAATCCAGAGGGCATGAACCAAGAAGTAAATAACTAAAATGCCTCCCCAACTATTTGTTAAATTAACAACAAAACCAAATGGTAAAGCGATCAACTGAAAGATATCTGTGCCAAAAGCAATTAAAATACCATTAATTAATAAAACGGAAATAGCAACAACAAACGCTGGTATTAGAGCTGTAAAAGCGTTAGCTACACCTGATGGCACTGCTTCTGGCATTTTGATAACCAAATTCTTTTTCACACAAAACCTGTAGAGTTGCACAGCCAGTATAGCCATAATAATGGCTGAAAAAATTCCTGATGATCCTAAACGACTAACACCATCTTCAACCATTTCCCAACCATAAATGATGGTTGAATCTTCATTGCTTTGATTGACTAAAGACATTTCTCCATTGCTAAAAACTAATTGAGGAACTGTCATAAATAAAGCAAACATGGATAGTAAAGCCCCGTTGAGCGGGTTCATATTTAGTCCATCTTCTTCAGCATATATTCTTGTGTATTCATAACCCATGACAATCCCGAAGTATAGTGCTAAAAGCCCCATAGTTGTTTTATTTGCCAACATATACAAATCACTGACTCTAAAAAACGTATTGTTGAAAAAGCCTTCTAAAAATGTGAATGTTTCTGGTAATACGTTAAAAACGAGGAATAGAGATCCCACAATAATAAATGGAATACTAGCCATTCCAGCGGCCATTACAGAGCGTACGATACGCCATTGAGCAACTTTACTCATAGGACCTAATAAATATTTTTCAAAAGTATCAAGCACCTTGTTTCCTGTTTCCATACTAATGCTCCTTTCAATTATGTGTGAATAATTTCTTCATATTTTTTAATGCGATAGTAATGTTTGTCCTTATTGTGTTTTATTTGATACAGACGATAGACAATGACACCGCTTAATAAAACCCCAATGGCTAAAACGCTTAAAACTAAGATTTGAGATCTCAATTGATTTATGAGAAATGGATACAATTGAGTAAAAATCGAAGAAAAAGAGCTCAGAAACATTAATAATACGTTAGTTATAAGTTGTGTTGTAAAGTAATACTTTGTGTAGATTGCTTGATTCGTATGTTTACTTAATATTTTTATCTGTTCGGCAACACTACTTAATAGGAGAAGTATTAACGCCAAAGGGATAAAAAATAAAGAAGAACCGCTCATTAGTAATGAGAGTAACCAATAGATATTAGTAAAGAAAAATAGCGCTAGGACATATCTAACAAGTAAATAACGATTAAAGTACATCGATTTTATACTGAATTTTTTCTTATTTTCCTCAATTTGCATCTTTTCTTCTTTTCTCATAAAATTATTTCTCACTCACTTTCACTTTTGACGCTTTTATATAGAGATAACATCTCTAAAGCAACTTCTCTTAGCGTTATTGTTGTCATTAAATGATCTTGTGCGTGTACCATAATAATATCCATATTTA
>JAKDZT010000125.1 GCA_030462125.1 Tetragenococcus sp. | reverse complement strand
TATACACGATGTAAATTTAGTTCAAGAAAAGCCAACTCAAGTATCAAAAATATAGCCGATGAGCCAATACCTTTTTTCCACATGTCTTTGGCTCCGATATCAATAATACATTCAGCTGAACGATTTTTGTAGTCTATATTTATTAAAGAAACAATACCAACTAATCTTTCTGTCCTTTTATGCACAATCATGTAGGCTTTTGCATTGGATTGAGAAGCAATTGTTGTAACAAACTGCTTCGTTTCTTCTAAAGTGTGTAGGTCTAAATGGAGATTAGTAGATTTCATAACTTCCATATCATTCTGCCAATCATGATAAATAGTATAATCACTAGCAGCTAATTTTCGTAATTGAATGATTTCATTTTCAAACATTTCATCTCGCTCCTTAAATTAGATAACTTTCCAACACTTTATCCATCTGAGTAAGTAACTTTAAAACATCAGTATTAGAAGAGTACTGATAATATTGATGTAACATCACGCCATCTATCATAGAAATTAACAAATCAGAAAAGGAAGCAAGATCAATTTCTTTTTTAAATTCTCCTTGGGTGATTCCAAGTTGAATAAGCTGTTGAATACTTTGAGAAAGCTTTTCATATCTTTCTTGTAGGTAAGGGACCTCTTTTACACTATGAGAAAGAAAAAATTCTGATTTCGCACGTATTAAGTTATTTTTTTCCAAGGAAGATAAAATCACCTGATAAATCCAATTTTTCAGTTGCGTTAGGAAAGAATCTTTTATATTAGGTTCTAACAAAGCAGTCGCTTGTATAGAATCATCATATTTCAACGCAGCTATAAAAACAGCATCGATATTTGCAAAATGTGCGTATAACCCGCCACGTGACACTTCAGCTTCTTTCATAATGTCTTTCATAGAAGCATTTGAATATCCTTTTCTGGCAAAGACATTGATTGCAAACTTTGCAATATTATTTTTTCGTTTTTCTAAATATTCTTCACTTACCTGAGGCAAAATAAAAACTCCTTACAATAAAATAGACAATATTGTCTACTTTATTGTAAGGATAAAAACTTTCATTGTCAACACTGTATTAATCTATTCAGTTTATTTATTGAAATAAAACCATTCCTAGTGCAAACAAACCAAAACATAGATAAAAGCTATTCACAATCAAACAGATTTTTAATAAATTGGACTTTTCTTCAATTCTTGAATAAGTTAGGATTGTAAAAATTCCTCCAATAATCATAAAAATTGCATAACCTAAAATGATATTTTCCGCGTTTGGACTTTTTAACGCCCAATCAAACATCCTGATTGGTAAAATCGTCCAAGGGATGAACACTACTAAAGTGTTCATTACTGTAATTAGCTTATCTTTCATAGGAATCATTTCCTTTCTTTTTGGCCAAAACAAACACTGGCAAGTACTAAAAAGCCGACCATCATAACACAAGCAATAGGAATCCAAGGAAATAAGCTGATGTTAAATGTACCAAATCCTGGCGCCAAATTACCGTATTCTGAAACCACCATATAATAGGGATAACAAAACGGATAGATATACCAATACTCAGAATTAATCATCAAAACCGAAGGAACAATCGTAGCTAATCCAATACCAATGGCAAAAATGGGGGTTTGTACAACCACAGAAAGGAACCAGTAAAAAGCCAGCATTGGTAAAGAAATGAGATAAATCAATCCAATTTCTTTGAATACTAATAAGAGACCCAGTACAAAGTTATAGTCGGTCATTGCTGTCATCAAATAAGCAGCCACATAGTAAATCCCAATGGTAAAGAGAAGTTGAATAGCCGCTAATACTAATAGCACGAAAAATTTTGCGAGACTCATCCGTTTTGAATCAATCGGTAAAGATAACATTTTCGTCAAAGCTTGATTGGTTTTTTCATTCTGATTGATTAATAAAGTAACCACTACCATACTTGCAGGGTAGATGAACCAAACCAGCGCCATTAGTCCCTGAATAAAGAAATTATGTTCAGGTGTAATGCCATTTTCCATGCCAAAATTCATGTCTGCATTTAATAAGGCAGGAAACCATACAACCAGCATAGCTAAAAACAAAATCAAAAGAATCTTAGAACGCTTAATTTTTTTGAATTCCACTCCTATAAGTGTCAGCATGTTCATCTTGTTCTCCTCCTAAACGTTATAATTAGTACTTCGATGAATGACAAAACCAAAACTTCCACAATCGCTGCGATAATTTTATACATTTCTTGATCGGTCTCAAATAATGTTTGAAAAGGTAAAGCAAATGGAAATAAGGAAAGTTCGAAGCTTTTTTGATAAATCATAGTCGCTAAAAAGACCGCAGTTACATTGATTCCAAGGCTCACCCAAATATTCTCGAATAATGACGCAATAACCAAAGCAAGAAAAACTGCTGGCAAGTGCATGAAGAAAAGATAGCCAAAATTTTTCATAAGTCCTATTCCAAAATTCTCATAAAAGTCAAACCATTGATAAGTAGCGACTATGATGGCAATCATCTCTAAAAAAAGAACAATGGTTGACAAGAAAGCTAGTAATAAGGCTTTATTAAAAAACAAGCTGCTCTCTTTAATAGGTAAAGTTTTCATCTTTTCCAAAGCATGTTCCGAATATTCTATAGAATAAAGTAAGCAAGCCCCTGTGATGATCAAGAAGGAGTTTAACATCGCCAGCATCTGCCAATTCTCTGTCAGTAATTTTTCCATAGGTTCAACATTTGGCAAGTTCTGATCTGAGAGTATCAGCCTTAAGATAGGGATTGCAGCTGCGAGAAGCCCACCTAAGACAAACGCTAGCAATAATCCGGTTCGCTTGATTTTCTTGAATTCTAAGAAACAGTTCATGCCTTAATCCCCCTTCGGATATTATCTTCTTGAATTAACTGCAAGAAAGTATCTTCTAAGTTACCGTCTGTTCGATCCGATGGATGAAAGTTCGTTTTTAATTCATCAATGCTGCCTTCAAATAACAAGTTTCCCTGGTTTAGAATTCCAATCGTATCAGCAACTCTTTCGATTTCTGAGAGTAGATGAGACGAAAGAATAACTGTACATTGTAGTTTTTCCGGCAAAGTTTGAATGAGTGTCCGAATTTCATGTACACCCACTGGATCCAAGCCATTAGTTGGCTCATCTAAAATTAAAATCGCAGGTTTACCAATCAAAGCAATCGCTAAGCCAAGGCGCTGCTTCATTCCTAAAGAATATTTTTTGGCTTGTCGATCTTTCCATTTCACTAATCCTACAATAGACAACGCTTCTTCAATCGAAGTCTTGGGTAAGCCCAAAATTCGACGAATAATATCTAAATTTTCTTCTCCGGTTAAATTACCGTAAAAAGAAGGCGCCTCGATAAACGATCCGACTTCTCTTAAAATCTCATTACGATTTTGCGGATATTGCTTATGATTTATCGTAAAAGCTCCACCACTAGGTTGGGTAAGACCTAAAAACATTTTCATTAGCGTCGATTTTCCTGCGCCATTGGGCCCTAGTAGCCCGTAGACTTTTCCTTTAGGAACTTGAATATTCACCTTTGATACCGCCGTAAAATCAGCATAATTTTTACTTAAATTTTCTGTTACAATTACATTCATGGTTTGATTCCTCCTTTGTTACTTCGAGTTTACTGAATCAACCTTACATCCTCCTTCTCTTATCCTTACTTCTGCCTTACATTTTCACTGAATCAAACAAATTTTAAAGAAAATAAGCTACAATAAAAGTAACGTTAAAGAAGGTGGAAAAATGAACGAAGATTATCTAAAAGAGAAACGAATTTTGATTGTAGATGATGAACCGGAATTATTAGAAATGGTGGTTTCATTTTTAAAAGAAGAAGGTTTTAAACAAATTGACACGGCCAATACAGTAAAAAAAGCCGTCGAAGTTGTACAAAAGACGGCCCCTGATTTAGCGATTTTAGATGTCATGTTGCCTGATGGCGATGGTTTCTCATTAATGAAAGAATTAAAGCAGACAACAGATTTTGCGACTATTTTTTTAACTGCACGTGGAGAAGATACAGATCGGCTAACCGGATTAGGCTTGGGCGCAGATGATTATTTGGTAAAGCCTTTTTTACCCAAAGAATTAGTTTTTAGAGTTTTAGCTATTCTTAGGAGAACTTATAAAGAAGAACCTACTTTAGTGCAATTAAAAAACTGCCAGATCGACTTTGCTCGTGCCGAGATAATTAAAGAAGAAGAAACACTTTTTTTGACAGCAAAAGAACATGACTTGCTTAAAGCTTTGTACCGTAATGCTGGGCGTATTGTCACGATAGACGCTTTGTGTGAAGCTGCTTGGGGCGAAAATCCTTTTGGCTACGAAAATACCTTGATGGCACATATCCGACGGATTCGTCAAAAAATAGAAAAGCAGCCTTCTAATCCTGTTTCCCTGATTACGGTTAAAGGACTAGGTTACAAATTGATTGTGGAGGATTCTTGATATGAAAAGTGTACCGAAATTTATCAGTCGATCTATTGGTTTACTGGTTTTAAGCATCCTATTGTTACTCACAGCAAATGCCATTCTAGCTATCGTTATCTTCCATCAACAGTTTTCCGGAGAAGCTTCGTATAACAGCTCTCCTTACAAATACACGCAAAAAATAGCGAATCACTTTACAACAACTAATAATCACTATGAATTAGATGAATCCTATTTGGAAAAAATCGAAGCCGATCATGTGTGGGGAATTATTGTAGACGAAAAAAGTCAAAAAGTTGTGTGGCAGACAGATAATCTTCCGGAAAACATCCCGCAGACGTATTCTCTAGCTGATATTTCAGACCTAACATTAGGATATATCAAAGGGTATCCAACTTATACCGGTGAAGTCGACCAAGATCTGCTAATTCTTGGCTTTCCAAAGACAAGTTACTGGAAAATGATGACACCTAGCTGGAGTTATCGATTTATCGCCAATGTGCCACAAATCCTGCTAGTGGTTTTAACAGTCAACATCATTGTTATCTTGTTCATCTATCTTTGGTTTAGTGGAAGAATGGTCCGTTCTGTGGTTCCTCTTGTAGAAGGAATCAAAAACTTACCGACAGGACTGCATGAAAAAGTCCGTGAAAAAGGGCCCCTTTCAGAAGTGGCAGAAAACATCAACCAAACGTCAAAAGTTCTTGAAGAACAAG
>JAKDZT010000124.1 GCA_030462125.1 Tetragenococcus sp. | reverse complement strand
TTTTATAATAGTAGAGACATTGATAAATTAATACTAAAAAGCAAAAATTATACTTACAGATTTACAATTTTTGCAGATGCGTTTTTTTGAATGTTTCTTCTTTTAATCCCATACCTAACATTCGATCTAATGAAATATGTGTGACCCAGATCACTAAGATCGTTGTAAATAAGGGAGAAGGAAACCAGATAAGATTTATTCCCAACAGCAGTAGCGGAATACTATAAGAATGAAAAAAATTATAAACTATTCTTCCCATTTTTTCATTTATAAGATAGAAAAGAATAGATAAGTCTGGTAGGAAAAATAAAATGATTAGTAATAAAATAGAGTACCCTGATTTAAAGTAAAAGGTTAGACAAAGAAGCAGAAGTATAAAATTTTCTAAATAGATAAGTCTTTTATTCATGGGATGCTCCATTTCTTTTGTTTATGGCGTACTTTTATAATAATGTTAGACAAAATCATTCTACAAACCGAATACGATCTTTTGCAGCAGGAATTTCGTTCGTTATTTTTTGCCACTTTGAGTTGTCATATTTTTCATATTGTTCAAAAACAAAAGGAAGACCGCGAGCGTTTTCAGGCTTAGCAGCATCCGCTAAATGAAAGTGTAGATGAGGCTCTGTAGAATTTCCTGTGTGTCCAACGTTTCCTATTTGTTGACCTTTTTGAACTTTTTCACCAACTTTAACCACAATAGAATCGGTTTGAAGATGACAAAATATTGCATAGATTTTATCTTCTTTTTTAATAACTACATAGTTTCCAGCAATAGTTTCAAAACTATCCTGTTTAGGGTCAAAGAAAAGAGAATTGCGGATTGCTGAAGTTTGATCTTGAAACCAAGAAGGTTTTTTCCCATCTAGCATATTATTCTCAACAGTAACAACTTCTCCCGAAAAAGGAGAGTAGGCAGGTTCGCCAAAACAATAGTAACTTTCTAACGGGATTCCTTTTGTGACATACTCAAAGGCGTTTTCATCATGAGTGGGGTGCTTTGGCTTTTCCCAGTCTACCTGAATAAAATCGAAAGCGTACCGTAGTCCAAATCGGTTCGTTCCATGACTTGGAAGACGATCGGCGGGGCTAACTTCTGTAAACCATTCGCCACGCAGCGGTAATTCGATAGCAATTGCATTCATATTCATTGCTTTACCTCCCTTCAGAAGAAGTTTTTAATAATAGCGTAAAAAGGTATCGCTTACATATTTTTGTCACAAGTAGAGGAAGGATAATTGTTATGGTATGATTAGCTTAAATAAACTAACACTTAAGAACTCAATTCAATAATAACATGAATCCTAAAGATAGCTAGTAAACCGAACAAAAGCTTGTACAATTTTGAAAAAAATTAAGGAGGGGCAAGTTAATGCTTGATGATAACCTACAAATAAAAAAGATGACTCAAAAGGAAGCGGACGAAATTGCGGATTATTGGAAGTATCCAGAGCCTTATGATTTTTACAATATGACTGCTGATAAAGAAGATTATGATGAAATTGTTGATCCATTAGCACGTGGAGATAAGTTTTTTTCAATAACAAAAGGCCAAGAACTTATTGGTTTTTTCTGTATATTCCCAAAAGAACCAGCGACAGGTGAAATTGAATTAGGCCTTGGCATGAAACCAGAATTGACTGGAAAGGGGCTGGGAGAAGTATTTGTTGAACTAATCGTTGAATATTTGCAAGCAAACTATCTTGATCAAGTGATCTGGCTATCTGTTGCTGATTTTAACCAACGGGCGTTAAAAGTTTATAAACAAGTTGGTTTTAATTATGTAACTGACAAACTGCAAAAAACGAACGGTGGAGAATACAATTTTATTGTAATGAATAATGTAGAATAAAAATTGGTCTTTTATCACAGAAAATTAAAAGCCAGGAGTAGGGAAGAAATAATATTCATGAAACTATGAATAAACCAGCTTGGCAGGATCGATCCGTTTCCAAGGTTATTATTTACATAGCCCATCAGCCAACCAGCTAAAGCAGAAAACACAATGATTGTAATGACTAAAAAGAAATTTAGAGAGGCAAACAAAATCGCGCCATGTAAGAGACCAAATAGCAAAGCTTGAATAAAATTACCTATGCCTAGACCCCATCGACTGGAAAAGATTTTCAAGAAGAAGCCACGAAATAATAATTCTTCAGATAAGCCTGTCTGGATTATACTATAAATCAAAATACCCCCAATACTTTGCCATCCCTTAGTAGCAAACTGAGCATTGGCAATCATTGTTTTGTCATCAATAACAAAGAGTAAGAGTACTCCAGGAAGAAGTAGTATCGCAAAAGATAGCGCTGAAAGAATAATGGACTTGGACTTAGGTTGGAACGCTGGCTTTTTTAATCCGATCCACTGGTAAAAACTTTCCTGGTTTTTGATTTTTAACGCCCAGTGCAAGAAAGGAATAATAGCGAAAATAACTAGTTGAACCAATGCATCTATAATTGATCGAAATAACAAGGTTATCGTGCTCCCTTTTTGTAAGCGTTACAGAAAGTATAGCAGAAATGATAAAATATTAGTAATGTTATAATATCAACTCTGTCTTACATACGTACTCATTTTTTCCTGTGTTTTTGTTTGATAAACTCAATATAATTCAGGATATCTTCCATTTCATCTTCTGAAACGTTGTCTCCCATATGAGATGCTACTGTCTGACTTTTGCTTTCAGGAAGATCGTATACTGCATATTCTCTTCCTAGTAAGTAATCCGTAGAAACATCAAAAATATCAGCGATCTTTTCTAGCTCACTAGTTGAGACTTTTCTTGTGCCACTTTCAATTTTATTCATGGTTGATTTATCTAAGCTAAGTTTTCTGCCTAACTCTACCTGGCTCCAGTTCTTTGATTCTCTTAAATTTACAATCCTTGATATTAAAGAATTATCGGGCATATTTGATGCTCCTTTCGTTGCTAATTATGCAATCATAATAACATAGTTTCTAAAAAAGAAATAAAAGGTTGCGATTTTTGATAAAAATTTGTTGACGTTTCTAAAATCGCAATGTATGCTAAAGATATAAATTGAGAGAAGAGAAACTTAGAATGGAGGAGATTGCGATGTCAGATGAAGACAAGGAATTATTTTTTGAAATTTATCAAAGCGGTTTATCACTGGATCAGTTGGTAAAGTGTTTAGATATGTTCGTCTTTGATCACCTTCCGGGCAAAGATGTTTCAATGCAAGATATTAACGCTTTACACGGGCTAGTCGCCGCGTTTGTTGCTTTATCAAAAGAACATGTTGAAAATATTATTGCTTTGAACGAGAAGCATTAGTCTATAGAAAAAATTGTTTGTCAACGTATGGAACGAAAGCAGAATTAATGAAGGATATTGTAAGTTTTCTTGAAGGAGAACCGATAAAAAGGCGATCTAAAAAGAGTGTCTGAAGTTACAAATCCTTGGAAATATACAAAGTTTTATATGTTTTAAAAATTACTTTCTCAATAAATTTGAATTTGTGGACTAAGCTAAGGAAATTGCCTTTCACACGTTTCTATGGTAACGTTAATGTGAGGTGATGAGAATGCTTCAAACGAAATTACAAAAAATTTTTGATAAATATAACGGAACTTTACCAACAAAGTTAGCAATTAAAGAAGGGCTCACGAAAGAAACGCTTCGAAAAGCGTATCTTCGTGGAGATGTCGAAAAACCAAATCGTGGTGTTTTTGTTTTGCCTGATGCTTTTTTTGACGATTATTTTGCTCTGCAGACAACTTACTCAAAAGGGATTTATTCGCACGAATCTGCTTTGTTACTTCACGAACTTACAACATTTTCGCCATTTCGATACTATATGACTTTTCCAAAAAGTTATCATACAAGTCAGTTGGAAAAAAATAAAATTAAACCAATTTATACTATTGAACCTTATTATAAATTAGGAAGAACAGAAGTTAAAACGTGGTTTGGAAACATCGTTCGAGTATACGATAAGGAAAGGACAGTATTGGATATGTTAGCAAGTAAACATTCCTCAAAATCAATTATTGATGAAATGTGGGGAAATTACTTGAATGATAAAGACAAGGATCCTCAGCGTTTGTATGCGTACGCAGAAAAAATGAATCGACAAAAATTATTAGTAGAAAGGAATCAAGTGCTTGCTTAGTGAACAAAAATTGAAAAATTTAGTTAATAATAAGGCAAAAAAATTTGATATTGCTCCGCAACAGATATATTGTCTATATGGTTTAGAACAGTTACTAATTAAAATTAATCGCTCACCTTATAAGAAATACTTTGTCCTTAAAGGAGGCTATTTGTTATCTGCAACTTATGGTTTAGACATGCGATCAACTCGTGATCTTGATACAACGTTCCGCGGATCGAAATTAACAGATGAAAAAGTTAATGAAATTTGCCAATTTATTGAAGAGCCTTTAGAAAATGAGAATTTTCTTTTTAAGGTTCGTAAAATTACATCCTTACGAAACCAATTTGATTATCAAGGATATAATATAAAATTGACTTTTCAATTAGGACGCGGAAAGTTTCCAATTGAAATTGACATAACGACTGGCGAAGAATTACTACCCATTCAAAAACAAGAAGAAGTTTCCTTAATTTTTTCAGAAGAACGTCTTTACTTTTATTCATATCCATTAGAGCAGATTTTAGCTGATAAATTGTATACCACTTTAGCTTATGGTACAGTCGATGATACAAACTCTCGTATGAAAGACTTGTATGATATTTATTTTCTAACTAAGGTCAACTCTAAGATAAACTATAATTGGGTTTACCAAGCAATTGAAAAAACTAAAATGCAACGAGGATTTCAAATATCTGTAGACGAGTATGTCATGATTTTGGAAACGCTGAGCGAATCTTCCTTTCAGCAGGAGGAATGGAAGAAATATCAGCTAGAGAATATTTACGCCAGAGAAATTTTGTTTGAAAACGTCATGAGTTCTATCGAACATTTTACCGAAAAAGTAATTGAAACAAACGCATGATTTGTAAACGTGTTTAATTTCTGTAAAAAGTATAGTGTTACGTTGGAAGATATCACTACCTTGAATTAACTAATAGGTAATGATTATCAATAGTGAAAAGGCTCTGAACAAGCTATCAACAACGGGCTATCTAGAACAATGAAACAACGTGATGAGTTTATA
>JAKDZT010000123.1 GCA_030462125.1 Tetragenococcus sp. | reverse complement strand
AGAAATGAAAGTATTATTAGGCTCACAAGTAGACATTCTATTTTTAAACGATAAAATAGAAAATATTAGAGGTACAGTAATCCTGAATAATTCATACTTCTAAAATTTATCTGTAAAAGTTATTTTTTTCATCTGTCCATCCCAATTAACTTACTTTTTTATTCATTAAAGGATGGAAAAAGTTAAAATAGGTAAAACGATGAGCTGAATGATAGGGTATTACTTAATTTTGGCCGCACGAACTCCCTGAAAGAAATGAATTTTTTAAAATTCATTTGGATGGTCACCAACAGAGTTGTTGTATTTTTTCTAACAACTGATAGAAACTATCTTGAAAGACATGAGTCGTGCTCAGTTTTAATAGCAATCTACGGCTACTTCGTACCAATTTTCCTGCTACTTTAAATAAATGCAAGCGGAGAGTATCAATTTGAAGTGTCGCTTCTTTTGCCGATAAACAAAGTGTTCGCATAAAGTTAACGATATTGTAAGCCAATAGGCTTATCATCATACGAGCATGATTTTCCAGAAAAGTTGAGCTATCGGTTTTATCAAAATAGAATCCATTCTTTGCTTCTTTAATAAAGTTCTCCATCGTACCGCGATTTTGATAGGTATAAAATATGTTTTCAGCGGATAAATTTTCTGAACAATTGGTGATCACATATTCATGACGAAAAATCAGCTCTCCTGCTTCTCTAGTTGATTTGATGCAAACCCGACGTTCTTGTGACCAACTTTTTGCTCGATAAGACGTAGAATAGTAGTGAACTTCTTTTTCTTCCCAATGATGATCATCGCCAATTAAAATGAATGATTCTGCTAACTTTGCTAGTTGAGCATTGGCTTTCAGACGAATCACATAAAAGCTTTCGTTCAATTCACAAGTTTCATATACTTCTGGTGTCGCAAAGCCGCTGTCTCCACGCACAAGAATCGTTGTGCAAGGAAGTTGCTGGCTGTAATGATTGAGTAAAGGCCTTAGAAAATCCCTTACACCGTTTGATGTATAAACATTTCCAGAACGAAGTTCTGCCTTTAAAAAGTCGCCCGTTAGCCCATCAAAAGCAACTAAGGGGTGGTAACCGTTTGTTTGATAGTGGGCATTATAGTTCGTTCCTTCTTGATTTCCAAAAGTATCCGAATGAGTAGAATCCAAATCAATGATTATCTCTGTTGTGTTTCGCTTCAATCGTACTTTATCAATCAAAGCTTGATTCAAATCTTGGAATTGACGGATCGTTTTTTCATCTATTCGGTCCCAGAAACGTGAAAGAGAAGGTTGTGAAGCAGCTGTTTCTTTATTTAAAATAAGTTGGAAGATGGGATCTTCCTTCAATAATTTAGCTGATGAATCTGCAGCGTAGCCAGAGATCAGTTGGAAAAGAAGTTGTTCTAGTAAGGAGATATTGTCGTGTCTCCAGTAAGTCCGGTCATCTTTGATTTGAAGGAGGCTTTTGGCCAATTCTAAAAATCCAAGTGAGTCCATAAATTCTTTTACTAAAATCAATCCGGCATCTGTTGAAAGATTACCACCAGTGTTGGAAACTGTTAGTTTAGGATTGAAATTTATCCGTTTTTCCTGTAATGTAGCCATTGAGAGAACCCCTTTCATGGTTTAGTTTAGTCACTTTAACCATAACAGATTGGGGTTCTTTTTGTACACCCAAAGGGTGTTGTAAAATATGTGAAATAATGGCTTCACTGTAAGGTTTTAGATAGCTTTCAGAAAAACTATGAATTATTTAGGTATAATGTTTCTCGAAATACAATCCGAAAGGCAATTCGTCAGCTAAATAGTGAAGGATTAGTTTACAGTAAACTCGGTAGTGCCAATGTAGTCTTACAAAGGGTAGCTGTTGAGGATTTATTAATCGATTCTGGAAATATGGAGCGTGGATCAAAAATTCAAACAAAATCCATCGAAACTAAGGTACTTTCGTTGGATTTAATAATTGTTGATGCTACACTTGCAGCGAAATCAATGTTTCAAATAGGAACTACTTGTTATCACGTTATTCGTTTGCGTCTAATTAATGGTAAACCTGTAATGATAGATGATAGCTTTTTCAAATCAGAGGTAGTACCAAGATTGACAAAGAAGATTGCACAAGAATCAATTTACCGATACATTCAGTCTGTCACAAATCATAAGATTATTGGCTCACGTTTAGTCGATAGAGTAATTTTGGCGACTGATTTAGATAAAAATTACTTGGCCTTAAAGCAAGAAAACTGTATTGGACTAACTCAAAACTGGGCTTATTTAGATGACGGTCAAATATTTGAATATACAGAGATCCATTTTGCACCCGAACAATATGTTCGGACACGATTTATAGGGCAAAAAGTAGGATATATTCAATAAAACAAACTAACTCTTAAATAACAATGAAATGAAAGAAAAGACGAGAATCTTCCAGTACTTCGAGAATCTTGTCTTTTCTTGTTGAATATAAAAAACCGAAAATAGATATATTTTAAAGGCTCTTGTCAATAAATCTAATGGTAATAAGTCAAGTTGAAGATTGAAAATATTTTTATTGTGTAACCTGTTTTGAAGCGCACTTAACTAGCTCCGTCTAAAATCAAATTTTTTACAGGGGATTTCAAAGGTTTGCGTCAATAACAGAATGTTATTTACCTATTACTCTCCTTGGCAACGCGTAGAGTCGATGGTTACGTAGTAGCGTATCCACAAGACGCGTAACTTAAGACGATTGCTCGTTTGTGTTTATATTTGGGACCTCTTTACATTTGCTTTGATAAAAAACTTTATATTCAGGAAGATACTTTTTTATAGAGTTGGTAGCTTTAACTAAGTAGTATCCAAAATAGCGATTCCCTTGTTTTGTCAGAGGTGTATTTTATGACTGACAGTTACCAGATTGTTTGACTTTCGAATATAAGCCTGCATATTTTGCCAATTTTGTTTGATTTTCCAATCGTTCAATTTGACCGATTTCAACGATTAATTAAGTGGAGTACACCTTTCCAATACCTGGAACACCGGGCAAATATTGATATTCTCGAATGCCGACAAATAATTGCTTGATTGCTTTTCCAAGTCTTTGATGTTCTTTTCAAGCGCACGAATTTCACGTACAAGAACACTTAGAACGACATTGCTGGATTCTTGTGCAAGTCTACCTAACCGATAACTTATGGTAATTGCACGTTGAATGATTTTGCAATTTTTTCTGGATCTTTAAAGCAACCTTTTCCTTCTTCTTGTAGTAAGTCACAGAACGCCTCTAAGGCTTCTTTAGCTATAGTCGCTGCATCCGCAATATTTCCATAGTTACTGCAATTCCTTTTACGGTATCTTCACCCATGACAACCATTCTAAAAATTTTCGCTAACTCGTCCATTCCAGCTGGAAAAGAATCCCAAAAATCAATATCATAATTACCATTTTAGGCTTCTAAAACAAAACTACACCAAGAAAGGATATCACCATGGATCATTGTACTAAAAAATTGGGTTCTATGATAAATAGTGTTGGTGACCAATACTATTTGACACAGAACCATTTAACTTAACTTGATGCAAATAATAACTTATCTAAATCAAATATCTCAACATATTTTTGAGTATGCTGTTTAATTAAACCTCTCTCTTCCAATGATGAGAACTTACGACTTATTGTTTCTGGGGTTGTACCCAAGTACGAGGCTAGATCTTTTTTCGACATTGGTAAAGTCACATAAGTATGGTTTTCTTCATCTTCAACGTATTCTGATAGAAAATCAATAATACGAGACTCTACTTGCTCCATACCAACCTGCATCGTTTGCTTTTCTGATACCTGTAAACGTTTCGTAACATCTGATAGTATTCTTCTCATAATTTCTGGGTAAGCGCCTAAATAGTCATCCATATCCTTTTTATGAATTCTACATATGCTCACTTCTGATATTGCTTCAGCATAATTAGAATGGTAACTTTCAGTTTGAAAAATAGCCACTTCTCCCATAAAATCACCAGGATTTAATATGCGTACAGTTTGTTCACGACCAGATTCATTTAAGTTATAAACACGTACACGCCCATTATTTATAATATAAAGTGTGTCATCTTTATCACCATTTCCAAATAACAACGCATTCTTTGCATAATGTACTTCTTGCGCTGATTGCGCAATTAAACTCATTTGTTCTTCATTTAGGTGATTAAAAATCGGAACTAAACGTATACAATCTATATGACTATGGTGGTGATGGTGTGCCATACAGCTTTCCTCCTAATTAATCGTTATCTATATAGTCATCATCTTCTAACGCATCCTTGTTAACAAAGGCTTGAAGTTGCCAAATATTTATATCTAAGTAATCTTTATAACTAATTAGTAAATCTTCTAATGCATCATCTGCTTCTTCTTGTGCTAAACGCATTGCACGAACGGTAAATTCACGATTAGTCCTAAAATCTTCTACTAACTGTATGACCATTTCTTCAGCAGAATAATATTTTTCAGACGGATCTTCAGAAATTATTGTAAATTCCTGAAATTCAGTAGTTGTTGAAGCTGGCTTAAATCCTGAAGCTAGCAAACGTTCTGCAATCTTATCAAACCATGTCTCATTCTCATTGTATAAATTCTCAAAAACACTATGCAATGAATAGAAATTTGTGCCTTTTACATACCAATGATATTGATGTAATTTTACATGTAAGGTATGGATATTAGCAAGTATATGATCTGTGACAGCTACAGCATTAATCTTGGTATGATGAATGTGTTCTTTATATGCTTTTTCAGCAGCTAATTTTTCTTGTCTTTCATTTGCTGTTGTCATTTTATACACCTTCCTTTACTTTTGAACTAATAACTGAATATCCTAGGTTTTCAATAGCTCTTTCAATTGTACTCAAATTGACTTGTCCTCAGGTAACATATCGCCATGAGCCTCGGTTAATCCTAGCTCCTTTTTAACTAAATTAACTGTGCCTTGATTATCCCCTGATAATACAGTGAGATTTTTAACACCAAGTGATTTTAATTTTTGTAGGTCTTGTTTAACACCTGCTCGAACTTGGTCACGGATTCCCATTAAAATAATTAACTTACGATCAACTGCCGTTAATACAATTGAACTACCGGCTCTTTCTAATTTATCTAATTCTTTAAGAACATCATCAGATAAAATTAGTTGTCGAAAAAATAATCGCTACCGTTGAGACTTCTCCGACAAAGG
>JAKDZT010000122.1 GCA_030462125.1 Tetragenococcus sp. | reverse complement strand
TCAAGGCTTATCTCCCAGATTTGGTGTGCGAAACTTGAGTTAATTACTTAATTGAAGGAAAAGAACTAACAGATGAAACCTTCCGCACGGATTTTCAACACATTAGCGCTTATGATATCGATTTTTTAACTTCATTGTTGAAAGATATTGAAAATCAATTAGGTACAGCTATTAGTTACCCGTATAATGTAAATATTTTTTCTCATTTGTATATTCTTATGAAAAGGAATCGGGAAGGTTCAATCGAAATGCAAGAAGACATTTCATTAGATGATGAAGAGGATCAATTAATAAAAAATCATCAAACAATTTTTGAAGTGTCTAAAAAAGTGATAAATAGAGTGAGCAACTATCTCAGTAGTGAGCTTGATGAAATTGAAATTTTTTATCTTTTCAATTATCTTATTTCATCGCGACTAGAGGATTTTAATGATCACTCCTGTAAAAGTAATGAGAAGTCAAAAGAAGTAACAAGTTATTTGATGGAAGAAATGTCAAAAAAACTGGGCACCATTATCATGGAAAAAGAATATAAAGAGGATCTATTAAGTCATGTAACTCCTCTCCTTTATAGACTAAGAAATGAAATTTTTATCAAAAACGATCTCGTACAAGATATCCAATTAGAATATCCAGAAATGTTTAAAGCAGTAGAAAGTGTTACTAGAAAGGTCGAAAAAAAGTTTGATTTACCGCAAATAAGTGTAGATGAAATAGGTTTTCTTGTCTTGTATTTTGTAAAGTACAAAGAAATGCGAAATATTCAAAAAAGAGTACTTATTATGTGTAGCAGTGGGGTTGGTACCTCGGAACTATTGAAGGTGAAAGTTCAAAAAGCATTTCCAGAAATAGAAATTGTAGATGTAGTTTCGTCAAAACGTTTTATGAAAAATATAGAAAACTATCAAGATATTGATTTGATTTTAACAACAATTCATTTAAATAAAGACGTGGGTATACCTAGCCTGTTAGTTAATGCTATTTTTACAAAACAAGATGAAGAACGAACAAAAAATATGTTGTAAGGGGGAATTTAGTATGGACGAATACTTAACAGAAAATTTTAATATCGCAGATGTGATTACAGAAGGACTCATTGACTTAGATTTGCAAGCCGAAAGTAAAGAAGAAGCGATTCTTGAATTAACGAATATTTTATATAAAGAAGGGTTAATTACAGATGTTACAGATTTTTCGGAGGATGTATTTTTAAGAGAAAAGGAGGGAGCAACTGGTTTAGGACAAGGGGTAGCGATTCCGCATGGAAAATCTGACAGTGTTATAAAAACGGCATTGGCAATTGGTAAGACGACACATCCTATTGAGTGGGAATCACTTGATGATAAACCGGTAAACATTATTATCTTATTTGCAGTTCGAAATACTGAGGCTAATACACTGCATATTAAGTTGTTACAAAAAGTTGCGATTCTTTTGGCCGATGATTCCTTTATCCATGCCCTTTGTCATGTCAAAACAAAAAAAGAGCTACTACGTTTATTGTCTAAAGAACCTGGTTGACTAGTACATAAAGTTAATATTAGTTGCATAACCACTAAATGATTCCATATAAACTTTATAGTATTTAATAAGGAGGGTGAGAATTAATGAAGTTAGTTGCAGTGGTGGCTTGTACCTCAGGTATTGCTCATACGTATATAGCAAAAGAGAAACTAATAAAAGCTGCGGAAAAGAAAGGACATTCTATTAAAGTAGAGACACAAGGAACTATAGGGACTGAAGGGAAGTTGACCAAAAAAGATATTGAAGAAGCAGACTTAGTTATAATGGCAACCGATATTCAAACAACTGGCAATGAGAGATTTGATAATAAGAAAAAAATAAAAATTGCTACTAGTATTGCTGTGAAAGCCTCTGAACAGTTAATTGAAAAAATTGAAAACGAAATTCTATCTTAAGGAGGAAGTGAAAAATGAAGAAAGCTCTTAATGAATTGAAGAGACATGCCTTAACAGCCATTAGTTATATGTTACCACTTGTTGTTGCTTCAGGGTTATTGATTGCTGTTGGTAACTTGATGGGAGGAGAAGTCATTGAGGATTACACTCAACCTTTTACAATAGCAAGTTCGTTAACAAGCTTAGGCGTAATGGGAATGGGACTACTACCACCATTTATTTCAGGGTATATTGCCTATTCAATTGCAGAACGACCAGGAATTGCACCAGGGTTCTTAATGGGGTTAATAGCTAATGCTTTAGGAGCAGGTTTTTTAGGCGGGATGATAGGCGGATATCTTGTGGGGTATTTTGTATTATGGATGAGAAAAACTTGGAAAGTTCCAAAATGGGCAGAAGGGTTAATGCCAATGATGATTATTCCAACGGTTTCTTCCATAGTTGTGGGTTTGTTTATGTTCTTTGTCGTAGGCATTCCGATTACCTGGTTAACTGATCAACTAATTAACTTTTTAGAAAGTTTAGATGAGTCGTCTAGAGTGGTCTATGGTTTCATTTTTGGCGTATTAGGACATATTGATTATGGGGGACCTATCAGCAAAGTACCGAATTTATTTGCAGACGGTCTATTATTGGAGGGTGTCTTAGGCCCTGAAGCAATAAAAGTGATCGGTGGAATTGTTCCACCTGTGGGAATAACTTTTGGGTGGTTATTTTCAAAAATTGTCAATAAGCGAATTTATACTAGAGTGGAAGAAGATGCGATTAAAGTAGCTTTTCCGATGGGACTCACAATGATAACTGAAGGTGTTATTCCTATTGCCATGAATGATTTGTTGCGAACTTTATTAGCTACTGGGATGGGAACTGGAGTAGCCGGCGCGATTAATTTTTATTTCCAAAATGGTTCACCAGTTCCATCAGGCGGAGTTTTTGTTATTCCTGCTATGACAAAACCTTTGGTAGCAGTAAGTGCATTGTTAGCGGGCTCAATTGTAACCGGTATAATATTAGTGCTAATCAAAAAAAGAATTACTGATGAAGAATATGAATCTCTTCAAAATCAAGAAGAGGAAGAAACAGATTTATCAGGATTTAGTATTGAAGGTTAAACTATATTAAAGTTAGGGGTTTTAACTATGCCATTAGTTTCACTAGATGAATTACTTCCAAAAGCTAGCCAAAATAATTATGCTGTTCCAGGGTTTAATGTTGTAAATTTGGAGATGATCATTTCCGCTGTCAAAGCTGCAGAAAAAGAACAATCACCTATTATCATTGAATATACAGAAAATGATGATTCGAGAATTCCATTAGAGTATATTGGCCAATTTGCAAGTTGTTTAGCGAAAGCGTCAGATACGCCAATTTGTGTTCACTTAGATCATGGGAATACTCTTAAAGGCATTATGAGAGCAATTAAAAATGGTTACTCATCTGTAATGTATGATGGAGCAAACTTAAGTTATCAAGAAAACGTAAAAAATACTCAAAAAATTGTTGAAATTGCTAAAAGTATAGGAGTTAGTGTCGAAGCTGAGTTAGGACAAATTGGTCCGGGCGAAGATAACTATACAGACCCAAGTTTAGTCAAAGATTTCACTAAAAGCACGGGCATCAGTGCTCTTGCAGTAGCTATCGGAACTGAGCATGGAGTCTATAAAAATAAGCCTAAAGTTGATTTAAAACGACTTAAGGAAATAAGAGAAAAAACTGCAACACCTTTGGTTATGCATGGTGGTTCTGGACTAGATACCAAAACCTATGAAAAAGCTATAGATATTGGAGTTTCTAAAATAAATTATTATTCAGCTATGTCGAATAAAGTAACCGAGAAAATCGTTAATAATCTTCAATCGACAAGAGGGCAACATGAAATTTATCTTCAAGATAGTGTCGACCTGGAGTTGGAATATTTTGAAGAAGAGATGAAAAAAATTATAAGGCTATTTAGAAGAAAAGACAATTGATTCATCGGAAAATTACACATGGCTTTGGAAGAAAAATTGTTGAGTAAACTATTTGTCTCTTAATGTTGCTATAGTGGGGTTTCTTACGAACAGGGATCTTCTTTTAAAACTAAAAGGTCAGTAAACTGACCAAGTTACAATAACATTTATATTATCAGTATATTGATGATTAAAATGAGAAAATAAACTTTAAAAAGAATGGGAGTCTTATCACATGTTATTAAATATGAAACAATTATTGGAAGTTGCTAAAGAAAATAAATTTGCAGTTGGGGCGTTTAATGTAGCAGACAGTAACTTTTTACGAGTTGTTGTAGAAGCTGCAGAAGCAAATGATTCGCCTGCAATTATTGCTATTCATCCGACTGAATTAGAATTTATGAAAGATGAATTCCTCCAATACGCTTTATCAAGAGTAAAAAATAGTAATGTACCCTTTGTGATTCATATGGACCATGGGGATAGTTTAGCTAGTATTATGCGGGCAATTCATTGTGGGTTTAGCTCGGTAATGATCGATGGTTCACTTCTGCCGTTTGAAGAAAATATTGCAGTAACAAAAGAAGTTGCAGATGTTTGTAAAAAAATCAATGTATCAGTAGAAGGTGAATTAGGGACTATTGGCAATACCGGGACTACTATTGAAGGCGGGCTTTCAGAAGTTATTTATACGCAACCCGAAGATGCAATGGAATTTATTGAAAAGACAGGCATTGATTCTTTAGCAATCGCCATTGGAACCGCCCACGGGATTTATCCTAAAAATATTAAACCAAAATTAAAAATGGACGTACTAGAAAAAATTAAAGAAGAAGTTGAAATTCCATTGGTCCTACATGGAGGTTCTTCTAATCCAGATGAAGAGATTGCTCGAGCTGTACAAATAGGTATTCAAAAAGTTAATATTTCTTCTGATTATAAATATGCCTTTTATAAAAAATGTCGAGAAATATTATCAACAACTGAATTGTGGGATTCCAATGCTATTTTCCCTGAATGTATTGAAGAAGCTAAAAAAGTTGTGACACAGAAAATGGAATTATTTAATTCTACTGGGAAAGCAGCTATTTATAGAGAAAAAAATATAAAACCATTTAGAGCAGGATTGTTGTAAGAGTTAATTTTTAAATTTAAATAAATAAGATCGCAAGAAAACAATGTCGTTGAACTTTGTTTTCTTGCGATTTTTACTTTTATTTACGAAATATGTGCGTTTTTAAAATTAAGCTTAAGCAAATGGAACTTGCACAATTAGATAAAAGTTAAACTTAATTGTCCAATTTTTTTATATTCTTTTAGCGATGAGCTATTCATGGTAA
>JAKDZT010000121.1 GCA_030462125.1 Tetragenococcus sp. | reverse complement strand
CATAAATATATAATAATGATTGGAAATTATTAAGGCTTTTATTTGTTTCTGAGTAATAAATAGCAGGACTTTTTTATTAAGAGAGTAATACAAGCGTACAATTGTCACTTTTTGGCATATTATAAAAATTAGAACTTCCGCAATTTATAGAAAATATGATTATTACCTATAAACGAAATAATACTGAACCCTTTGATATCCAAAGATTGTGTAACAGAAATCAAAGAAAACTCTTCACGAGAACATTTCAAAATCACACAAATTAAGGGAGCGGGTTTCTTTCAACATCAGGGCTTACTAGCCCCTGCTCAATACAGTAAGGCACTACAGACATCATTTTTAGGTATAAAAAGTTTTGTGTGCTGTTTAACCTTTTTATCAAAAACAACGCCCATCAAAATCTTTTGACAGATTTTGATGGGCGTTATTTTATGTTGAGCTCACGTTAGACTACCTTTATTCTCTATTTTATTTACATTTAGCCACACATCTAAACAAACTCCAGTTCAATTCTATAGCTTTATTTAGTAGTGGTTGAAAAAAGATGATTCACCAGGAGATCTTAACTATATAAATAACTTTTTGAAATTTAAGAGACTATTCAACAATCTCTTAATTATCACTCTATCGGTATGAAAGTTTTATTGTTACCATATCATACGGCTTGATTAAATAATCTTGAGTTAGTTCTTCTTCCAATGCATTGATAATAACTGGATATTTACCAGAAAAAAGAGCTTTATTTATTGGAACTGTATCTTCAGTAGCATTCGTAAGCCTAATGATAAATTTATCTTCTTCATAATAAGAAGGATAAATTGACACTATATTCAACCCTTTAACGTCCAACAAACTATCTTCAAGTAGATTCAGACGCTTTTCATTACTTTCTTGAATTTTATTGTCTAATCGATAGACAAAATAATTCAAGTCTTGTATTTGGTAACTAACCGTCTGCTCTGATAGTTTCGTTAAATTTTCTTGCGTTCTGTATTCACTAAAATTCCCTTGATTCAAATCAAAAGAAAATCCAAACGTTCTTTCACCTAGGAGCTGAGCTAACGGCGTCGGATGCATGACATGACCTTGATTAGTTGTATCCCCACTTGCTCTACCAGCTCGCCAAAGTAAATCTGGTTTTCCCAATTGCCCTGTACTTGAAAATAATGTAATAAAGAGTTTATCATTGGAAAATTCATATTCTTTTAGTTCTTGACCATAAAAATCAAATGTCCGTTTATCATTAGCAAGAGATAATGTCTTATCAAAAGTACTGATCGGAGCTGGATATTCAGGATAATTCTCAGTATCTGAAAAATCTACCTTATTGTTCTTCAAGTAACCAGCAGTTAAGCCTTGGTAGACATCGCCATTTATAATTTTTGGATCAAAGACTAAACGCATTCGATGAGAAAGTATTTGATTATCAACTTTCAAATTTCCATCAACTATAGAATTTTGATCACTTAAAGTTAAAGTTAAACGATAGCTTATTTGCTCAAAAGAACCAACTGGGTTTTGTCGATCTTCTAAATCAACCGGCAAGGATGCTTGTCCATAAACAGTTAATTGCTGAAAATGTTTAGTTGTCTTTTTCTCAGCAAAATTAAAAGGTAACTGAATTTCAAAGTCGCCGCGTAAGGGAGAAAAATCATAGGTATCTCCATCATTTCCGCAATCAACCAGTTTAATAAAATCATTGAAGGTTTCACCCTGATAGTTAACTGTTATCGATCCGTCATTAAATAAAAGGGATGTTTCTTTATTATAAATACTTACACAGTCGCCCTTTTCAGACAACTTGAATGTTTCTAACGCTATGTCTGATTTTTCTTCAAAAGAAAGAACTTTATAACCTAGACCAGGAATTGTGGTTTTCACCATAACTTCCAATTCGAAATATTCAGGTTCTGTTAAATAGAATTTACCCTCAGGCTTTTCAATTAGAATATTCTCTCTAGCATCGTATTTTTTCTCAGAAATGATAAAAGCGTCTGCTACATCTTTAAAAACTATATTCTTTGTTTTCGACAAAATTTTTACTTTATAGTATTTTGTCCGAGCAGTTGCAGTCGTATTGATAACTAATACTTGGTCTTCCTTAAGAGAAAGCTTTCTAGCCATTTTTTTCATAATCACGTTTTCAATGCCATCTGCTAATTCCGCCGCTTCTTTATATCGATGTAAAATGTCGGTAGCTACATTGTCATATACACAACCACCCAAACTGTCATGAGCTTGAGATGCCAAAACCTTTTTCCAAGCTTTAATCAGCAATTCTTTTGATAGTGTAATCCCATATTTTTTTGCAAGTACATACAAAGGTTCAGTACGCTTCAACAATTTTTGCTCTAATTTATAGTTCGCTTGCTTAATATCCATCCTTACTGAAGAAATAGTTCGATGAATCCTAGCATAAGCTGGCAGACGAAACTCACCTTCGTATATCGGTAAACTTTCTTTGGTTCTTACGATATCTAGAAATTCCGGAAAATTACTGATTTGATACTGATACTTACTTTTCGTATTGATTTTTTTTAATTTATCTTGAATATCTCGTACAATCGCTTGCTGATCACCCCCAGCAGGCACTAAAATTTCGTCTTGTTCTTGAAATTGGTTAACAAAATCTAAATAACCATCAAGCCGATTATCAACATACTCTTGTGTTGTTTTCAAGTTTGGAGAACAACCGTATCCCTGTGGAATATTTATCGCAATAATTTCTTTTTCGCCTAAACCTTTCCACTTAAAGTAAGGTGTGTTTACTTGTTTTTGAAAATCAATACCTCGCCAAAAAACCACATTGTCTAATCCAATTTGGCGTAAAATAGTTGGAATTTGAGCATTGAAACCAAAAGTATCTGGGATATAACCAACAGACATTGGCGCACCATATTTATTACAATCTTGAACGCCAATCATTGCATTCCTTATCAATGATTCCCCATCTACAAGTAAACAATCGCTTTGAGTGTACCAAGGACCGATAAAAAGTTGGTTATTGGCTACCAACTTTTTTACTCGTTCAATATTTTGAGGATACAGTTCTAGGTATTCTTCTAAAATGGAACTTTGAGCATCTAAACAAAAATTAGCTTCAGGATGTCTTTCTAATTCATCTAAAATATCTGAAAAAATTCCATCGCTTAATACTAATGCATCTGCATTAGTAAAATACCACTCTCGATCCCAGTGTGTTTGGTTAACTATATATCCAACTGTCATTAATATCTACTACTCCTTCTTTTATTCGTTAAGTAATCTCTGATAAATATGTTTCCAATTGCTACAAATAACACTCCAACTAATAATGAAACCAAATAAGGAACAAGTCCTTCAATTAACGGCCAACCCCAAAATTGTGGTATTGGAAACCAAATTTCCACTCTAAATATTGTTGCTAGAATAGCCGCTATTGCTGAACCTACAAGGTTTAATGGAATAGTTATTAAAGGATTCTTCAAAGCAAATGGGATAGCGCCTTCACTGATTCCTATAATACCTGAGATAAAAGAAGTATATCCGGCCGCCTCCAACGTTTCGTCATAAATATTCTTCTTTTTAAATATATATTGATTTAAAATAACTGCCATACCAATTCCTAGCGGCGGAATGATACAGCCTAAAATATTTGCTGTCATAGGGAAAGAGTGATTTGCAGCTAGTGCCATTGTAACTGCAAAAGCTGCCTTATTCACGGGACCTCCCATATCAAATGCAGTTGCCATAGCAACAACAATCGCTACAGCATAGATTCCTGAAGATTGACTGATTAAATCAAACAATACATTATTTAATCCGTCCCCAACGGGTTCAAAGATATAAAGATTCATTAGATAAACTAATAGGATACTCAATAACGGAATGATCAACATCGGTTTTAAAGATTGAATATTTTTAGGCAGCTTAATTTTATTATTCAAGAACCTACAGAAATACCCTGAAACGTAACCGAGTGCAATGGCGCCTAGGAAACCTGAAGCTGCATGATCTTCTATTCCATTTAATGAATACATCATTCCGCCAGCAAGACCGCCTCCAATAAAACCAGCAGTCATCCCAACTTTTCCGGCAATTGCATTTGCGATAAAGGCAGATAACACAGGATACATCAAACTAAAAATAAAACCACCAAATAAATTTAGATAATATAGAAAGGAAATGACCGAGTTAGAACTATTTGCGTAGACTGCATTTTCGATTGCACCGCCTTCAATTCCGAAAAACAATCCTCCAATTTGAGGTATAGCTGACATCAACCCGGCTCCGACCACAATTGGAATCATATAAGAAAGTCCGCTCATCAACGCTTGATACATTTCGGTCCCGATTGTGTTTTTCTCCGAACTTTCCTTTTTTTCCGAAACCGTATTTGAAAAATATTTTCCAAGAGGCTGAGTGATAACACGATCAATTAGATTCTGAGGATTTTTGATTGGCTCAGCAACTTTTGTTTTAATATAAGGAAGTCCATCGTAGTACGACATGTTTTGTAACTCAACATCTGTTGCTATAATAACTCCTTTCGCTCTTTTAATATCTGTTTCCGACGGTCTATCCTCTATTCCATTTGCACCTTGCTTTTCAACTAAGATCTCATAACCCATTTCTTCGGCTGCCGTTTCTAAAGCTTCAGCCGCCATATATGTATGAGCAATCCCAGTAGCACAAGCAGTAACACCTAATATTAACTCTTGATTATTAGTTTGAGCTGTTTTTTTAGTCCCTTCTTCTGTATTCAATATTTCTAAAACTTCTTCTGGATGTTCCGCTTGTTTAATATTGTTTATAGCCCCTTTCTTCATAAGAATACGAGATAATTGTGAAAGTAATTCTAAGTGATATGAGCCAGCTTTTTCTTTCGGAATAGCTAACAGGAAAATCAAATCTACTTGATTCTCTGGGCTTAAGCTTTGCCAACTATTAATTGGATGATTTAACCGGATCACAGCAAAAGTTGGTTGTTTGATAGTACCTGATTTCGCATTTGGTATTGCGACTCCATTTTCTAAACCAGTTGCGTTTTCCATTTCTCTTTGATATAAAGCAGTTTTAAAGACATCCTTATCTTGAATAATGCCTTTATTAAGAAACTTCTTAGCTACCGCATCAAAAATGTCTTCTTTAGTTTGATAATTTTGGTCAAGCATTATCAAATCATAGCTGGTTAACATGTTGAGTTTCATGATATTTCCTTCTTTCTTTTTCTAATTAAACCGTAACCACAATATATCATCAGG
>JAKDZT010000120.1 GCA_030462125.1 Tetragenococcus sp. | reverse complement strand
AGGACGTCCTCGTAAACAATAGCCTGTTCACGAGGATAAACACTTAAAAGTATCGTTTTAAGTGACGTCCATTGTTTATTTTACAGGGTGGGCTTGGGGTAGTCTATATATTTAGGCGTTTTATATAAAAAAACAAGGAGGTGGAAGAATGAAAATGGAAAAGTGGCAAGATTTAGACGATATTTTAGTTCGTGATAATGATAAAGCAATCATTTGTGAAGAACAAGATATAAATGATCGAACAACATTAAATGACAAAATTCAAAACAAGGGGAAACCCATTAACGAAACTAGAGAAACAATGATAAAAAAATCTGTCAATCGTGGAGTAACGGTTGACCCGTTAAAAGTAAGCAGCTATTTCAATAAAAAGAATGATAATGAAAACGCAGAGAAAACAAAAGAGTTAGAAACAAACCAGCCAACAACTAACTATAAAAAAATCAAAAATGAAATAACGTTTTTTGGTCAAAGTTTTCTTGAAGGTTTTTTAGATGTTTATGGATTAGAAGTAGATAACGCAGTAAAACGTTATGAAGATCGATTGCATACAATTGAAACATACGATTTAGATAATAAAGAACAAAACTTTTATATCGGACGTTCAAAAAATGGGAGCTTAGATTTAGCCACCGACAGTTTACCAAGTCGAAAGATTGCCGAAGAACAAATAAATAAGTTCTATGCTGAGCCACAAAAAGAAAATAAAAAAGAGCTAGCACAAGTTCAAGAAAGGGTGCAAGAGAATGAAAAAACTGAATAATCTCAAACATAAATTGCAATTTACAGCGGCAACTACTATTCCAACTCTTTTCAACGCCAAAACTGCTTTCGCTGCGTCTGACGGAGGAGAAGTGGAAGAGAAAGTAACAGACGCCGCAAATCAAGTTCAAGGAATTTTGACAGGTCTGATCGTAATTGTAGGTATCTGTGTTGCATTATTTATTATCATTAAACGCCTACCAAGCGCTGATGACCCCAGAGAAAAAAGTGAAGTATTTAAATCTATTGGACGTGTAATTAGTATGGTTGCTTTAGGAGCAGCCATTGTATGGATTCTACCTTGGGTATATAACCTATTTACCTAAAAAAAGGGGGAGAAATGATGAAGAAAGGAAAAGAATTTACATTTCCTGAAAACGTTGATAAAGATTTTGGAATTTGGAAAGATTATACGATAAAAGATTTCACAATCGCAGGCATTGTTTTTCTTGCCTGTTTAGCACTATTCGCCATTCCACCTTATACAATCGTTTTAATTTTAGCGAAAGTGGCAATAACACTATTAGCCATGACTACTGTCATGGCTATCTTGACTATAAGACCTATTCAGGATCGAAAAAATATCAAAGTACGTGATAATTTAAATTTAAAACGCCGTTATAAACAAAGTCAAAAATTATATTTTCTAGAACCTAAAAAAAGAGGTGATCAACATGCAGATGATGAAGTTAAATAAAAAAGCTCCAAAGAAAGAAGCCTCTTTTAAATGGAATTATACTCCACCTAAAGTAAATGGAGGCAAACAAACTATTGATGAAATGAGTATGATTCAAGGACTTTATCAAAATTATGAAGTAACAAAAACTGGAAATTTAATCGCCATTCTAGAAATTAGTGGAGTTAATTTAGATTTGTTAAACGACAGTGAACAAGAAAATGTTTTTGAAGAATATAGTGCTTTCTTAATGAGTACAGTAGGAGAAGGTATTAATGATAGTATCCAATTTATTGAACCAACAATACCTGTTGACATGAATAATTATCTTAATGGATTGAAGAAAAACTATCTCAAGTTAAAAAGAGAAAGTCCTGAACAAACATTTAAAATCCAGTTACTTGCTAGTTACATTGATCACTATACCGAAATTCAAAATTCGAAAAGTATGACAACAAAACAACATTTACTTGTAATTAAAGTTCCGATCAAAGATAAAACATTTGAAAGTTTAGAATTAGCAGCGAGCTTACTAGACGAAAAGACGGAACAAATTAAAAGAGACCTACAAAATTCTATGATAGATTACGATCTATCAGTGAAAACACTAAATGCTCGAGAAATATCAAACATTTTACAAAATTTAATCAACTTTAAAAGTTAGGAGTGCAAAGTCATGAACTTTTCAAACACATTGACTAATTTTTCTAGTATCCTAAGCTCGAAGAAAAAAGGAAACCAAGAAAATGAAGAAATTGAAATCATTGAAAAACCGAAAGAAGATTTTACTAGTGTAATTGACAAAGATAATCTTCATGCTATATTTCCTTTTGCATGGGAACAGTATCCTAATTATGTACAGTCAGGAGATAATTACATGCGAGTGATTGCAATCGCAGATTATCCAAAAAAAGTATATGGAAACTGGCTATCTGAACTCAAACGCAAAAAAGGAGCTATTGATATTGTGCAATACATTGATAGCGCCAATAATAATCAAATGATTGAGTATTATAAAAAAACCATTGAAAACAAGGAAGCAGAAAAACTAAACACATTTGATCCATATAAAAAGAAAGTATTACAAAAATTTATTGATTCAGCAAATATGCAGTTAGATAAACATTTAGATAATTCTACTACCTTTGTTTATCAACATATGTTTGTGTATTTGAGAGGAAATACACTAAAAGAATTAGATGATTTAACAGATAATGTAAAAAACACTTTAAACAAATTACAAATGAAGCCGCTTATTCCTGTAAAAGCAACTTTTCAAGCTTTTTGGTCAACTATGCCTATCGCTGAAAATCTATTAGGAGATTATACTTTCAAAGAATCAAATACCGAGGTTGCGTCTAGTATGTTTCCATTTGATGACGCAGAAATATTAGACTTAAAGCAGCGAAGTGATGTAGAAGGTGTAAATAAAGATACTAATAGTTTAATTGCTATTGATATGTTAGATCGCAATAAAACATTAAATCAAAATATGGTTGTTATCGGTACTTCTGGTGTTGGAAAAACAACCTATATGATTCAAAAAATTCTCAGATATGCCATTCAAGATTATCAAATTTATATCATTGACCCTGAAAATGAGTATACAGATATTGTTGAAGCTTTGGGTGGAGCAGTTCTTCACATGAGTAGTAACGCAAAAACGAAGATTAACCCACTACAAATTTTTAGTGAAGAAATCCTAAGTGCTGATGAAGCAGTGACTAGCTTAAATATGTTATTAAAAGATAAAATTCAACGTCTAAAAGGTTTCTTCCAAGTTCTAAAGACGGATATTACTCAAGTAGAACAAGCTATTTTAGATGATGTTGTAAAACAAGCATACATTAATAGTGGCATACTAAAATACGAACGACTAAGTCAAGTACCAAATGAAGAATTTCCCACACTTTCTGATATTTACGATCAAATTGAAAAATTAAAAGATAGAGAACCAAATAAATTCAATCGAATTGAAGATTTTTATTATATCTTAGAAAGTTATACAAAGGGGTCAAATACCTTATTTAACGGACATACAAATGTTGGATTAAAAGGAAGCATTGTTTCATTTGATCTAAAGCCACTACAAAATGAAAAAGAAGTTCAAGCTGCTGCTTACCTAAACACCTTTGAATTTCTATGGGACGAAATAACAAAAGATAAAAAAACAAAAAAGAAACTTTTCGTAGATGAATTTCACTTTTTAACACAACACGAACAAGCAGCAACATTTTTTCAACAAGCGTATAAACGATTTAGGAAATATAATGCTGGAGCAATTGCGGGTACTCAACAAATTCAAGACGTTATTGAAGGTACAACAGACCAAGGACAAAACATTGGAGAGGCGATTATAGGAAATAGTTTTACTAATGTGTTCTTTGGACTTAATGGTAAAGGTGTCGACGACGTAATAACCAAACTACGTATGACATTTAGTGAAAAGGAAAAGAAATTATTAGAAAAGCGCCGTCAAGGGGAAGCTTTAATGATATACGGAAGCCAACGAGCCTTTATGAAAGTTGAATTAACAGAAGAAGAATTAAGATTAATTGACCCTGAAAAGTATCAAAACATATATAACAGATCTGATTCAAACCAACCTGATTATTCCAATCGTATTATTATGACACCTAGCGAATCTGCTTTGCTTTTATCAGAAGAAGAATAGAAAGGAGAAGTATAAATGAAAAAACATACTCAACTGTTTAATATCGAGGTTGGTACTTTTACTAAAGAAGAAGATCAACTAATTTTAAAATTAGAAAAATCCCAGTTTCGCTATGACCATATATCAGAATTAGATGAAATGAAAAAAACAAGCTCTAATTTTCTTCATTTAACTAATATTATCGAACAAGACAATAATATTTTGTTGATTTATGAAGTATCAAGTGAATTACGTTCGCTAAAAAATTTAAGTAAAGAAAATAAAGCAATACGTACTTCGATTGCAAAGACGATAATAAAACAAGATATTTTAAATACGACAAATTACCATATATCGCTTAATCCATCAAATTTATGGTTTTATCCAATGAAACACGTTTATTATGTTTATCGAGCAAATGAAGCAATGCCGTATGAAAATGATTATGATGTGCTTACGAAATACAAAGCATTACTCCTATACTGTTTAACTGAAACACCTTATGAACGTCTGGTTAACAATTTAAAAGAGGCTTCCAACCAAAACCAAGATGAACTGATTCAACAAATCATACAAGCTAATAGCGTCCAAGAGTTAAAAGAAATCATGGAAGATATAGATGATTTTATTACCTTTAAGGAATGGCAGAATGTAAAACAAAAAGCAAGGAAAAATAGAATAAAATCCTATATAATCCTTGCTTGTGTTGTTTTGGTAGCCTTTATTTCAACCGGTTTAGTCCACAAAGCCGATCAAGATAAATATAATAGTTTTGCTGAAAAAAAGCAAGCTGAAATCGCAAAGCTTGAACAACAAGACGCTATAAAAACCGCATTTACTGAGCAAGATTGGGATAAAGCTATTACTGCAATGGATAAAGCAGGTTATACCAAGCCACAACAAGCGAAAAAATTACTCAATGAATCTCAATACCAAATTGCTTTAGAAACTAATCCTAAGGGAATAAATGCTATTGTAAAGCAAGCATATAACGAAGACCATGAAAAAAATATCTTAGATTGGTCAATGCCTTCTAATGCAAATGAAGAACAAAAAGAACAGCTAAAATTAGAAAAATCAATTGTTAATTTTGATACAAATGAGCTTAATAACCAACTTTCTTTTCAAGAAAACGAAGACGTACTAGATCGTATGGGGCAAGCTTACCTAGAAAATAATGACATTCAAGGTGCAGCAAAAGTAAAAGACAAACTTGCGGGCATATCTTCTGAAAAATCAGAC
>JAKDZT010000018.1 GCA_030462125.1 Tetragenococcus sp. | reverse complement strand
ACAAACTAATAATAAATAATAGAAAGGAACGAACTATGCAACAACTGATTGTGCGAGGAGCACCACAAATTTATGAATGCGCAATAAATTCTTGGGAGAAGCTCCCTCATTATTTAACTGCACGGAAAATAAAAAATGTACTCCTTTTACATGGGAAGGATTCTTGGACAGCCGCTCAGCCCTTTTTTCCAGATTTAAGCCATTATACGGTTTACAAAAAATACTATGGTGGAGAATGTACAGACGAAAAGGCCGATGAAATTGTTTCTACCATTGAGAATAATAATATTGACGGAATTATTGCTTGTGGTGGAGGCAAAATTGCCGATCTGGGAAAAACAGCTGCTGATAAAGCTCAACTTCCCGTTTTTATTTTACCTACTCTGGCAGCCACTTGTGCCGCTTATAGTTCTCTTAGTGTCATCTATAATTTAGATGGGTCAATGAAGCGATATGAAATGTTTTCTACTAGTAGTGCTGCAGTATTGGTTGAACCAAGGGTTATTTTGCATTCTCCCCAAGAACTAATGATTGCCGGCATTGGCGATACTTTAGCCAAATGGTATGAAGCAGCTCCGGTGATTGAGCAATTAACTTACCAACCACCCGAAATTCAAATAGCTCTATTTGCCGCTCAAAGATGTCGTGATATTTTGTTAAGAGATAGCAATCAAGCACTGGAAGCTATGCAAACTTCTACAGTCAATCAAGCCCTACAAAACGTCATTGAAACCAATATTTTACTAGCTGGAATGGTCGGCGGTTTCGGCGACGATTACGGCCGAACGTCAGGTGCTCACTCCATCCACGATGCCTTAACTATTTTACCGGAAAGCCACCAAACATTACATGGCTTTAAAGTGGCTTATGGCATCTTAGTTCAGTTAATGATTGAAGATAAAAAAGCTGAAATCGAGCGTTTGTTGCCTTTTTATAACCAATTACATTTACCCACTTCTCTAAAAGATATAGGACTTTCTTTATCAGAAGAAGATTATCGACAAGTTGGCCAACGAGCAACATTGCCCTGGGAACAAATCCATTACCTAAAAGAAGAAATAACAACACAAGTAGTTGTTGATGCAATGAAAAAAATCGAAAATTTAAATTAAAAAGACGACGCAAAGTAAAGTTTATTTGTTACTTTGCGTCTTTTCATATTTAAAAGAGCAATCTTCTAAATGATCATTAACCATACCGATCGCTTGCATAAAAGAATAAATGATCGTCGGACCTACAAATTTAAAACCGAGATTTTTGAGTTCTTTACTAATTTGCTTTGATAAATCAGTGGATGCTGGTACTTCTTTAAAGGTTTGCCAGCGGTTAATAATTGGCTGGTCTGCAACAAAAGACCAAATATAAGCAGCAAAGCTCCCGTAGTTTTCTTGTACCTGCAAAAACTTCTGTGCATTATTAACAGCAGCTCGTATTTTCAAACGATTCCGGATAATTTGTGGATTGGCTAGTAATTCTTCGATTTTGTTTTCGTCATAGTGTGCAATTTTTTTATAATCAAATTGATCAAAAGCTACTCGAAAGTTTTCCCGTTTATTCAAAATTGTTGACCAACTCAGACCAGCTTGCATGCTTTCTAACACCAGAAGTTCATAGAGTTTGTCGTCTTTATAGCTAGGTTTTCCCCACTCGTGATCATGATAATCTTGCATTAAAGTGTTTGTTTCTGCCCAGTCACAGCGAGTAACCATTCTTTATCCCCCTTTTAATCTATTCCAACCTTTTTACTTCTACGTTCCATAAGGACTGTATCACGCCATACACCGTAGCGGTCTTTTCCTAATCTTTCGCGATAGCCTACTATACGAAAGCCGCATTTTTCATGCAAACGTTGGCTTCCAAGATTATTAGCAAAAATATCAGATTCTAACGTCCAAAAACCAATTTTTTCTGAGTAATCAATTAAATAGTTCAACAAAGTAGACCCAGCTTTTTTCCCCTGGTAGCCATCTGCTATGTAGATACTCACCTCAGCAACGCCTACATACTCAGGGTCCGTATACGCTTGCTTTAAGGTCGTCCAGCCAATGACTTGTTGGTCGTCTAGTAACACAAAACGCCCTTTTTGCAAACGTTCTTGATCAAACTCCTCATAAGAAAGGTCTTCAACTGTAAATGTCGCTAAGTTGGTTTCCATTCCTTGTCGATAAATATTGTATACAACAGGCCAATCTGTTTTTTTCATTTCACGGATTTTATATTGCATAAATGCCTCCTTGTTACACGATATTTATCTATTATTCTATAGAAATAGAAAAAAAGCAATCATGCCACTTTTCAATGAACATAATTGCTTTTTTAACTGTAAATTTATATGTGAGTTTTAATCTATTGTTCAATTTCGTCCAAGGCTTTTTCAATTTCGGTATCGCCATTGATAACGTCAAATTCCTTCTTATAGGTATTCTCATTATCTAAGCTATCGACAACAATTTGTGCGACATCGCTACGGGTGATATTTCCGCTTTCAACCAACGTTTTCGCCAGTTTGACTTTTCCTTTAGCATTATCATCAGAAAGAAGTCCCGGACGCACAATCGTATAGTTTAAACCACTATTTTTCAACCATTGATCGGCATAGAATTTTGCAGGATAATAAGGTCCTAATTCTTCTAGCCAATCCGGACGAGGATTTTCTAACCATTGTTGACTGCCAAGGGCACTAACGATAACAAAGCGGTCAATACCTGCTTCTTTTGCTGCTTCTACAGCTTTAACCGCTCCATCTAAATCAATAAACATGGTTTTATCTGCGCCTGTATTACCACCAGAACCCGCCGTAAACACAATAGCTTCAGCGTTTTTTGCTGCTTGGGCAATATCATCGATAGTCCCTTCCAAATCAGCTAAGGCTGTTTGTACGCCTTGTTCTTTAAAATTAGCTAGTTGTTCTTCTTTGCGTACCATTGCAATCGGTGTATGATTTTCTGATTCTTGTAGTTTATTGACAATGAGTTTTCCCACATTGCCATTTGCTCCAATAACTAATACGTTCATTAAATCATCTCCTCTTTACTTGATAATTTAATCATAACATTGAAGCCCTTGTTCTTGCTAATTATTGCGTTTGAGAACATGCAAGTGAAAATTGGCTCTCTCTATTTGAAAAAAGCAACTTAACTTTCAAATAGCGTCGCTATTGGTGGGACATCGAACAAAGTAGCTCCAATCTGAAAAAAATTGGTGCTACATTTAATGAGATGCCTCCAATTGATGAATTATTGGTGTTAACTTCCTCGATGTACCACCAATAATGATGAATATCGGTGGAAGGTAAAGATAAAACGATTCTTCTTTTCAAGTGTTTAAATCAAACTAGCTAAATTTCTTTAACAATAAAGCATGAAGGCCGTTGGTTTAAATATTTATCTTTCCAACTTATTCCAAGTTTCTCCCATTTAGTTGCTTTTTTTTTCAAACGATAAATCCCATAATTATTCATCGCATAAAATACACCTGGACTTGTTGGATCGGCCGCTAGATTATGAATCGACGAGCTGTTTTCCGGTAACCCAGCTGTTATATCAGCCCATGGATGATTACCTTGTTTGCGATAGATTGCTGAATACTCAGAAAGGCTATGAGCGTGTGCTGCGTTCTTTGCTGCAGAAATGATACGATCATAAGGATCATTAGGATTAACCACCATATTGTAGGCGTACGGGTGGTTTTCTAACCCTGCGCTCATATACTGCCAGCTTTGGCCTTCATCATCACTTTCTGCATATGAATGGCCTTTTTTATGCACGCCATCTCCGCAAGCTGCGTAAAGTTTTCCAGGAGATTTCGGATGCGCAAGTAGTGTATGGATGTCTATAGGACTGTTTTCAGGTCGGTCAGTCCAAGTTGTTCCATGATCTTCTGTGCGAATAAAGGCGCCGGCTTCAATGGAAATACTTAAGTGATCTTTATTTAAATAGCTTGGGGTAATCCAGCGCACATAATGCGTATATGGACGCGGTGGAAAGCTCCAATTCCTTTTTGAAGGAAGCGAATGAATACCCGTAAATTCATGCCATGTTGCTCCTTTATCATTTGAGTAATAAAGCATACTCGGTTCTGTGCCTGCATAAACGATACTATTTTCTTCTGGTTTTTTAGATGGATTTATAGCAACGGACGTTACCCTTTCAGAGCGAATTCCTAACTGTTCTTTTTGACCAATTTTTGACCAGTGATCTCCACTATCTTCACTTTTCCAAAGACCGTCGTTACTAGTACCACAATAGATAACGCTTTCATTTTGAGGATCAATAGCTAATCTTGTCGGCTGCATATCATTTAATCGAAAAAAAGTAGTATATCCATATAGTGTTTCTTTAACAATAAGTAACTCATCATCCATGCCTAAGAAAAATTCTTTCATTCCACTTCGCCTCCTTACTATCATTTTATATCTTTTTCCCTTTTTGAACAAAGAAATACTAAAAGAGGTATCTCCTATTACAGAAATGCCTCTTTTAGTAAGCTAATCTTTAACTTTTTTGTAGCACCATTACTGTTTCTATATGATGAGTTTGCGGGAATAAATCAACAGGCTGAATGCTATCAGTAAAGTAACCACTGTCGGCAAATACGTTCAAATCTCTTGCCATTGTTGCTGGATTGCAAGAAATATAGACAATCTTTTCTGGATTCATCTCACAAGCAGTTTCAATAAATGACTGCTCTAATCCTTTACGTGGTGGATCGACAAAAATGACGTTGGGTTGAATGCCTTCTTTTTGCCATTGTGGCATAACCGTTTCGGCTTTACCAGTTACATACTTTGCATTTTCTATGTCATTAAGCTTCGCATTTTCTTGCGCATCTACAACTGCTTGTTTGATTGTTTCCATCCCATAAACATGAGCCACTTGATCAGCTAGCGATAATCCAATTGTTCCAATTCCTGAATAAGCATCAATGACCGTATCTGTAGCCTTTAAATCAGCCAAATCAAACGCCTTTTGATATAAAACTTCCGTTTGTTGTGTATTTACTTGATAGAATGATTTAGGAGAAATACGGAATTTTTTCCCTAATAGTTGGTCATAGATAAAACTACGCCCTAATAAAATTTTTTCTTCTGAACCTAGAATGACATTGGTTTGTTCTGGATTAATATTTTGCATAATAGAAACAACCTCTGGTAACTTTTCTTGGATCTTTTGTGCAATTTTTTCTCCTTGAGGAAAATGTTTTTTTCGGGTAACCAGTACTACCATCATTTCATGGGAGTGATGGCCCCGACGAACAATAATGTGACGTAAAAATCCACTGTTATCTTTTTCGTTATATGTTTTTACTTCAAATTGTTGTAAGATTTCACGAATAACTATAATCGCTGCGTCAATCGCTGGGTCTTGGATATAAAAATGATCGATGGGTACTAATTCATGGCTGTTTTTCCGATAAAAACCCGTTTGCAATACGCCTTTGATTTTACGTACCGGGATTTGGGCTTTATTACGGTAACCAAAAGGTTGATCCATTCCTATTGTATCTTTAACCTGAATTTCAGGCATTTTAGCCGTTTTTATTACAATGTTTTTCACTTGTTCTTGCTTAAACTTTAGTTGTTGCTCGTATTGTAAATGACTAAGTGGCACAATACCTGTACGTAATAAGTCTTCATTTTCGACTGCTTGTCTGTGCGGACTTTCTTGAATAATCGTGAGAATTTTACCAAAGCCGAACTTCTTACCTACTTTGACGATCTTAACTTTGATTTTTTCTTCCGGCAAAGCATTTTCAATAAAAATCGGGTACCCTTCGGTCTTAGCAACACCCATACCTAAATAAGTTAAATCTGTAACTGTTACTTCTAATTCTTGATTTTTTTCAATTGGAAGATCTTCCATTCATTTTCTCCTTTATATTTAAAGTTGCTAGTGAGTCAAAATAAAAAACTAGAACATGCAGTATGTCCTAGTTTTTTAAAAGAACAAGGCTCAATCCTTTTTGTCTTCGTCTATTTCTTCATCATTTAAGCGTTCCACTTCTTTAATGAATCCTTCGCTAATTTCTTCTAGTTCTTCTGCAGTTGAGACAGCACTAGCAGGTATTTCATCCACATCGGCAAACATTTCAATATGTTGATGTAAGTTTTCAAATGTCATAGGCGCATCACCGCCATATTCTCCGTCTAAATTAATCATTAAACGTTTTTGCTCTTCAGGCACGGAAACTTCTAATTTCGATGTTTTTGTATAGATAATCCGTGGATCTTCCACATGTTTACCACTTCGAAGCATAATAGCTACAAGCTGTAAAATCTCGAAAATATTAGACGTCTTAACAATAATCAAAGAAAACTTACCATCGTCTAACTTGGCGTCAGGAACAATTTGTTCAAATCCACCTACAGAATTGGTCAAACCTAGAAAAAACATCGAGGCTTTGCCATCATATTCTCCTTTATCAAATTTTAAATGCATTTGAATGGGGCTAATTTGTGGCAATAACTCTGCACCCTTAGCCAAATAAGCTAGATAACCAAATACGCGCTTCAGCTCTGAAGGAACCTCATAAGTCAATTCTGTCAAATGTCCACCAGCCGCAATATTAATAAAATAGTTGTTGGGCGTTTTTCCCACATCCATTTTTACTGTCTGATTTTTTAAAATCACTTCGGCTGCAGCTTTGACATTATCTCGCGGAATTTTCAGCGCCCGAGCATAATCATTGGTAGTGCCACCTGGAATAATCGCCATTTTAGGTCGTTTATTTAATGGCGCTAACCCATTAACGACTTCATTAATTGTGCCATCTCCACCAGCCGCGACCACTAAATCAAATCCTGCTTGGCCCGCTCGTCTTGCCTCATTTGTAGCAGAATAAGGGATCGAGGTAGTAGCATAAGCACTTGCTTCATAGCCGGCTTTTTCTAGGACCGCTAAAATATCTGCTAAATTTCTTTTCATCAATTCTTTTCCTGAAGTTGGATTATAAATTACCCGCGCTCTTTCCATGATTACCTCTTATCGTTTCTCTAATTCTTCTTTTAACAATTTGTTTACAACGCCTGGGTTTGCTTGCCCTTTGGTCGCTTTCATGATTTGACCAACTAAAAAGCCCATAGCTTTGTCTTTCCCATTTTTAAAGTCATCAATGGATTGTTGGTTATTATCTAGCACTTCATTAATCATCGGCAGCAATTGTGCCGGATCTGATAATTGCACCCAACCATTAGCTTCAACGATTTCTTTGGCGTCACCGCCTTTTTCAATTAGTTCTTGAAAGACTTTTTTCGCAATTTTTGAACTAATTGTACCATCACTAACTAATTGGATCATACCGGCTAAATTGCTTGGTGATAATTGCGTATCAGCTAAGTCTAATTTCTCACTATTTAAGTAAGCTGAAACGTCCCCCATCAACCAGTTCGAAGCTTGTTTAGCGTCAGCTCCTTGTTGGATCGCTTCTTCAAAGAAATCCGACATTTCTTTGGACTGAGTTAGTACCATAGCATCGTACTCCGGTAAACCAAGTTCATTAATATAACGTTCACGGCGATCTTTGGGCATTTCGGGTAAAGATTCTTTTATTTTTTTAACCCATGAATCGTCAATTTCAAAGCGTGGAATATCTGGTTCTGGGAAATAACGATAATCTGAAGAACCTTCTTTTACACGCATCAATACCGTTTTACCTGTTGCTTCATCAAAGCGGCGTGTTTCTTGTTGCAATGAACCACCAGATAATAAGAGTTTTGCTTGGCGTTTTTCTTCAAAAGCGAGGCCTTTTCTGACAAAATTAAGGGAGTTTAGGTTTTTTAATTCTGTTTTGATACCAAACTCTTCTTGTCCTAGAGGACGTAATGAAATATTGGCATCACAACGTAAAGAACCTTCTTCCATTTTCACATCAGACACACCAGTAAACTGGATAATGGAACGTAAAGCATCCAAATAAGCGTAGGCTTCTTCTGGTGAACGCATATCGGCTTCTGAAACTATTTCTATTAAGGGGGTCCCTTGGCGGTTTAAATCAACATGTGAATACCCACCAATACCGTGCAAGTTTTTCCCAGCATCTTCTTCTAAATGGACTCGTTCAATGCGGATATTTTTCTTTTGGCCTTCTACTTCAATTTCAATCCAACCATCATGACCAATGGGTTCATCAAGCTGAGAAATTTGATAAGCTTTAGGATTATCCGGATAAAAATAATTTTTACGATCAAAATGGGTTTCTTGGGAAATATTACAATTTAAAGCTAAAGCAGCTTCCATTCCATATTCTAAGGCGGACTTGTTCATCACAGGTAAAACGCCTGGATAGCCCCAGTCAATAACGTTAGTATTGCTATTGGGTTCTGCTCCAAAATGAGCAGGAGCAGGAGAAAAAATCTTCGTATTGGTTTTTAATTCTACGTGGACTTCAAGTCCGATCACAGTTTCGAAGTTCATTTACTTACTCCTTTCAAATATTTCAGGTTTTTTATTATGAAAATCAGTTGCCTGTTCAAAAGAGTACGCTGCTTTATACATCGTTTCTTCGGCGAAATGATTTCCAATTAATTGTAACCCTATAGGTAGGTTATTGGAGAAGCCACAAGGAAGCGACATTCCAGGAAGACCGGCTAAATTCACTGGAATCGTTAAAACATCATTGGTATACATAGTCACTGGGTCATCAATTTTTTCGCCTAAACCAAACGCAACTGTTGGTGTTGTCGGGCCGATAATCAAGTCGTAGTCAGCAAATACTTTTTCAAAATCTTCTCGGATCAAAGTACGAACTTGCGCAGCTTTTTTGAAGAACGCATCATAATAACCAGCACTTAAAGAAAATGTCCCGAGCATGATCCGACGTTTCACTTCATCGCCAAAACCTTCACTCCGAGAGTTTACATAAACATCTTCCAAAGTGGTTGCATTTTCACTACGATAACCAAAACGAATCCCATCATAGCGTTGTAAATTGGAACTTGCTTCAGAAGAAGCGATGATATAATAAGCTGCTACCCCATATTTTGAATGAGGTAAGCTAACTTCTTCTACCGTTGCTCCTAGTTGGCGGAAAGTATCCGCTGCTTGTAAAACAGCTTCTTTAATATCAGAAGCCACACCTTCATCTAAATATTCTTTTGGTAAAGCAATTTTCATGCCTTTAACCTCGTCGCCTAAATCGGCTGTAAAATCAGGTACCGACTGTCCAGAAGAAGTACCATCTTTGGCATCAAATCCGCTAATTGCGTTTAAAGCCAATGCATTATCTTTTACATTACGTGTTAGTGGGCCAATTTGATCTAAAGAAGAACCAAAAGCAATTAGTCCAAAACGAGAAACACGACCATAAGTTGGTTTCATGCCCACGATGCCGTTAAAAGCTGCTGGTTGGCGAATGGACCCCCCTGTATCAGTACCTAAAGAAAGTGGAATTTGACCACTAGCTACCGCAGCCGCTGAACCACCTGAAGAACCGCCAGGAACTTTCGTTTGATCCCATGCATTTTTTGTTTTTTTGAAATAAGAATTCTCCGTACTACCTCCCATGGCAAACTCATCCATATTTAATTTGCCCACAGGAATCATATCCGATTGATAAACTTTTTCCATAACCGTAGCATCGTAGATCGGTTCAAAGTTATATAACATTTTAGAAGCAGCTGTGGTTAAAAGATCTTTTGTCACAATGTTATCTTTAATTCCAATAGGGATACCTGCTAAAACATTTTCTTCGGTGACTCCTTTTTCATCGATCGCTTTTGCCATTTCTAAAGCTTTTTCTTCATTGAATGTAATAAATGAATCAATATCTGCTTCTAATTCTTTGATATGATCAAAAGTCTCTTGAACTAACTCCACCACTGTGATTTCTTTTGAAACAAGTAGGGCATGTAATTCTTCCAGTGTTTTCCCATAAATTTTTGACATTATGCACCATCCTCCTTCTCATCGATAATGGATGGTACCTTTATAAAGCCATCTTCTGATTCTGGCACATTTTTCATTAGTGCATCACGACTCGTATCATTTATCGGTTGATCTTCTCTTATCACATTAATCTCTTGGCTGACATTGGAAGTAAGCGCCACATCAGTTGTGTCCACCTCTTCTAATGTTTCGACCAAGTCGATAATTTCTCCTAGTTGTTCAGTAAATTGATGTAACTCGTCTTCTGAAAACGATAGTTTTGCTAATTCGGCTACATGACTAGCTTGTTCTTCACGGATCGCCATAATATCCTCCTCGTTGTCTTTAATTAATTATTTACAAGTTATTTTCACTGTATTATATCACTTTCTTGAAAACCATTGAATAATTATCATAAAAGTTTTACATTTATTATTTAATTTTTTGCTTAAGTTGAACTATTTTCAATTGCTTCTATCATTTGATCTTCATCCCACACAGTAACATTTAAGTCTTGCGCTTTGGTTAATTTACTGCCCGCATCTTCTCCAGCGACGACGATACTAGTACTTTGCGAAACACTTTCAGTTACTTTACCGCCCAGATCTTCAATCCGTCTTTTGGCTTCTGCTCGCGTATAACGATTTAATCTCCCCGTTAAAACCACGGTCTTATCTTTAAAAGGAGATTCAACTTCTGCCAATTCACTGGAAGTTTTCCCTAAGTAGTCAAAATTAACGCCTGCTTTTTCTAATTTACTGAGTAAGTCATCTACTTCTTTTTTGGAAAAATAAGTGACAACACTATCGGCAACCGTTTCTCCTAAAGTGTATAAAGAATGAATTTCTTCTGCCGAAGCTTTTTCTAAAGCACGAATCGTTTGAAAGTGCTCAAGTAAAATTTTAGCTGCTTTGGAACCCACATGCCAAATCCCTAAGCCAAAAATTAATCGATCACCAGAACGACCTTTACTATCTGAAATAGCATTTAATATATTATTCGCTGATTTTTCTTTCACTTTATCAAGTTGTAACAGGTCTTCTTCTTTTAGATAATATAGATCTGCTACATCCTTAACTAAACCTTTTTCATACATTTGGTTTAATAGTCGTGGGCCTAGTCCTTCAATATTCATCGCATTTCTGGAAACAAAATGATTAAGACCTTCTTTGATTTGAGCGGGACATTTCGGGTTAATACAACGCAAAGCAACTTCTTCATCTAAATGAACCGCTTTACTACCGCAGACCGGACAATTTTCTGGCGTCTGATACGGTTCACTGTTTTTACTACGTTCTTCTTCAATGACATGAGATACCTCAGGAATGATATCGCCGGCTTTATAAATGACGACTTTATCGTTGATACGAATATCTTTTTCTTGGATATAATCATCATTATGCAAACTTGCCCGGCTAACCGTAGTGCCTGCAACTTTCACTGGATCCATAATCGCAGTTGGCGTCAAAACCCCCGTACGACCCACTGGCCACTCAATTTTTCGGATGACTGTCTGTGCTTCTTCGGGCGGGAATTTATATGCGATAGCCCAACGAGGAGCTTTAACAGTGTAACCTAGCTTTTCTTGTTGCTCGAAATCGTTGACTTTGATGACAACTCCGTCAATTTCATAAGATAAATCACCGCGTTTTTCTTGAAAATCTGCAATATAATCCCATACCTCATCGATGGAATGGCAAAGCTTACGCTCTTGATTTGTTTGAAAGCCTAAATCTTCCAATTCTTGTAAGGCATCAAATTGGGTGGAAGACGCTAAAGAAGAAGTATCTGCAACAGAATATAAAAAAGTGCTCAAGTTACGTTTAGCGGTCACTTTTGAATCTAATTGTCGCAAGCTTCCAGCTGCAGCGTTTCTAGGGTTAGCAAATACATCTTGCCCTTGTTCTTCTCTGCTTTGATTTAAACGCACAAAAGATTTTTTAGGCATATAACACTCCCCCCGGGCTTCAAGGCTCACTGATTTTTTTAAACTTAGGGGGATGGAGCGCACCGTTTTAAGGTTTTCCGTAATGTCTTCGCCTACCGAACCGTCTCCGCGGGTAGCGCCTCGTACTAGCTTGCCATTTTCGTAACGCAAAGAAACAGATAATCCGTCAATCTTTAGCTCACAAGTATAAGATACCTGATGGCCTAAAGCTTTTTGTACTCTTTGATCAAATGCTGTAATGTCTTCTTTATTGAAAACATCATTCAAACTATACAAAGGTACATCATGAGTAACTTTTTCAAATTCTTCAAGAACAGGACCACCTACCCGCTGTGTGGGAGAATCTTCAGCAACTAATTCGGGGTGCTTATTTTCGATTTCGACCAGTTCTTGATATAAAGAATCGTAGACAAAGTCTTCAACACTGGGCGCATCTTTCACATAATATTCATAAGAATATTGATTTAATTGTTCTCTTAATTCCCTGGCTCTGTTAACAACGGATTTTTCGACCACTTTGATTTACCTCCTCATTTCGCTTTTTCGATCGGCGCAAAAGCTGCCAATAATCGTTTAATGCCCATATCTGGAAAAGCGATATCCAATTCGATATCTTGTTGGTTGCCGCTAACCTTTACGACAGTTCCTGTGCCCCATTTCTTATGTTTGGCTTTATCACCGATTTTCCATTCTTCAGTTGCAGCTGCCATAGGTTTTTTACTGGAAAATTCTTTCCTTCCATTTTCCGTCTTAGTTGCAAAACGATTATTTATTCCACGATTATCTGAGATACGTTGGTTCTTATAGACAACCGGGTTATTCGATGTTAATAGTTCTGGATCGATTTCTTCGACAAAACGGGAAGGGCGGTTATATTGCGGCTTGCCATATAACCTTCTGGAAAAAGCGTTTGTTAAGTACAATTTTTCTTCGGCTCGTGTAATCCCCACATAAGCTAAACGACGTTCTTCTTCCAACTCGCTTTCTTCCATTAAAGCACGAGAAAGGGGGAAGATGTTTTCTTCCATGCCAATTAAAAAAACGATAGGAAATTCTAACCCTTTAGCTGCATGTAAGGTCATCAAAGTGACTTCAGAGGTCTCTTCTTCGTACTGATCCACATCAGATAACAAAGATAAGTCATTAAGAAAGACGGTCAATTTGTTTTCTGGCGCTTCTTTTTCTTCCTCTGCTAAGTTCTCGTATTGTTTGTCAAAGTCTTGTGTGACGGTAAGAAATTCTTCTAAGTTTTCTAAGCGTGCTTGTGCTTCTAGATTATCTTGAACTTTCAATTCATCATAATATCCACTTTTTTGTAAAACTTCTTTGGTTAATTCCGTCATCGATAAATAGGGAATCATTTGCTGAAAATGAACGATCATTTCGCCAAAAGCTTTGATCTTTTTCGCCGCTTTTCCGCTTATATTCGATAGCTCAATATTTTCTGCTGCTTCCAAAAGGGGCATATTATTAAAATCAGCGAAATCATTCAATTTTTCCAGTGTTCCTGGTCCTACTCCGCGTTTTGGTACATTAATAATGCGCGCTAAACTTAGCGAATCAGCAGGATTGGCAATTGCATTCAAATAAGCCAAAATGTCCTTAATTTCTTTCCGATCGTAGAATTTATGCCCCCCAACCATTGTATATGGAATATTGGCTTTTAAAAGCATCTCTTCGACCACGCGAGACTGAGCGTTGGTCCTATATAAAATCGCAAAATCGCCGTAATTTTTTCCTTCATCTTCCATTGTCTGTTGGATTGTTTCTACAATAAATTGTGCTTCATCGCGTTCAGAATCGCCACGATAATAAGTTATGACTTCCCCTTTGGTATTATCGGTCCATAAATTTTTATCTTTGCGATTTTGGTTATTGGTAATAACCTGATTCGCAGCTTGCAAAATATTTTGAGTAGAACGATAGTTTTGTTCTAAAAGGATCGTTTGTGCTTCAGGATAATCTTTTTCAAAATCTAAAATATTTTGCATATCCGCACCACGCCAGCCGTAGATACTTTGATCAGCATCACCTACAACACATAGATTTTTTAATCGCTTGGCTAACAGATTGACCAAATAATATTGTGCGTGGTTCGTATCTTGATATTCATCTACGTGGATATATTGAAACTTGTTTTGATAAAATTGTAGAACTTCTGGATTTTCTTCAAGCAACTTGATAGTGTTCATAATGAGATCATCAAAGTCCATGCATTGATTCTTACGTAGTTCTTTTTGATAGACTTCGTAACAACGCCCTACGATTTCTTCGAAGTAGCTGCCTTGCATTTTTTGGTAATCTTCGGGGGTAAGTAATGCGTTTTTGGCATTAGAAATACTACCTAAAATAGCCCGCGGGTCGTATTTCTTAGGATCAATATTAAGTATTTGTAAAACATTTTTCATCAATGTTCGCTGTTCTGCGGCATCAATAATCGTAAAATTTTGCGAATAACCAATACGTTCAACGTCTCTTCGTAAAATCCGCACACACATCGAATGAAAAGTAGAAACCCAAACATCTTCTGCTTGTTTGCCGAGTAATTCTTTTACCCGTGCTTTCATTTCTTTGGCGGCCTTATTGGTGAAGGTGATTGCCAAAATATTCCAAGGATTCACACTTCTTTCTTCTATTAAAAAAGCAATGCGATGAGTTAATACACGAGTTTTTCCACTACCCGCACCTGCCATTAAAAGTAGCGGACCTTCAGTTGTTGTAATGGCCTCTTCTTGTTTTTGGTTCATATTTGTTAGTAGTTCTTTTTGGGATGGCATTAAACAAACACCCTTCTTTCTTTTTCAATCCACCTAATTATAGCATGTTCTTTCTTTTCAATAAACCTAACAAACCGGAAGTGCTACTCTTGTGAAAAATTCATTGTACTTTGCTGAAAACTGCGATAAAATGATATTGAGGGTGAAAAAATGTTAAAAAAATTATATACAACAGATCAAACAAGATTACGCTTTATTTTAAAAGGGGGCATTGTTGGCATCATTTCTGGTGTCCTTGTCAGTATTTTTCGCTTAGTGATAGAAAAAATGACAGAATACGTTCAATCTTTTTATCTTTTTGCACAAGAAGAACCACTTTGGTTGATATTTTGGGCAATTCTTTCTATCTTTATCGCTATTTTTGTCGGTTATCTTATCAAAGCCCAGCCGCATATCTCGGGTAGTGGGATCCCACAAGTTGAAGGATTATTGCAAGAAGAAATCCATTACCGTTGGTTTCCAGTGCTTTGGCGTAAATTTGTCGGCGGCATTCTTTCTGTGGGTTCTGGCTTATTTTTAGGACGCGAAGGACCTTCGATTCAGCTCGGTGCTTCCGTCGGACAAGGCTTAAGTAACGCTTATCAGTCCCCTAAATACGAGAAGAAAATTTTAATTTCCAGCGGAGCCAGTGCCGGATTAGCAGCAGCTTTTAATGCCCCTATTGCAGCGGTGTTATTTATTGTAGAAGAAGTCCATCACACATTTTCACCATTGATTTGGTTGACTTCACTTGTCTCGGCGATTATTGCCAATTTTATTTCGCTATATGTTTTTGGCTTGGAACCTATTTTATATTTAGGCCATATGGAAGATTTACCTTTAAAATATTATGGCTTATTACTTATAATGGGGCTTTTCTTAGGTCTTTTAGGTAGAATGTATCAAAAAGATTTATTAAATCTACCCAAATGGTTTAATAAATTGCCTATTCCATCGCCGTTTTATGGAATTGTGCCCTTTTTGTTAGTAATCCCCATTGGCTTTTATTTTCCTCACCTTTTGGGTGGCGGCAATCAAATTATTTTAAATTTAGAAGAAAGTGACTATTCGCTTTATTTACTATTATTATTATTTTTACTTCGTTACCTTTTTTCTATGATTTCTTATGGTTCGAATCTTCCGGGTGGAATTTTCTTACCCATTTTATCATTAGGAGCGATCTTAGGTGCTTTATTTGGGGTGTTTTCAATCCAATTCTTAGGCCTTGAAAGTTATTATTTAAAAAACTTTATTATTGTTGCCATGGCCGGTTATTTTACCGCGATTGGAAAAGCACCTCTTACGGCTATCATTTTGGTAACTGAAATGGTGGGTTCTATCAATCATTTAATGCCCTTAGGATTTGTTTCCCTTATCGCTTATATTGTGGTTGATTCCTTAAGGGGGCATCCTATCTATGAATCTTTGCTTGATCGTTTAGTTTCCTTTAAAAAAATTGCCAATACGAATGAGAAGATCGTTATTGAATTTCTTGTTACAGCAGAAAGTATCTTAGATGGCATGCCTGTTCGTGATTTTGTTTGGCCAGATGAAACCTTGCTAGTCACGATTCGTCGAAACGAAGAAGATATTTTGCCCCATGGCGATACGATTTTAAAAATGAACGATACGCTTTTGATATTAACTGATGCTGGACAAGCAGCGAGTGTTCGGAAACAATTAAGGAAAAGGACGTTGATAAAATAAGAAAATAAACTCCTTTTTAAGTAAATTAGACCTAATAAAATTAGCATCTTTTCTGCTTATGTATAGCAGATAATGTTAATACATTTAGGTCTTTTTTGTGCTTTATTTAAATTAAGAACTTGTTCAGCTGTGAATTTGACTGTTTATGCCTGTTTTTGATTGATATTGAAAGAATAACGTGCTAAAATAGTTCTGGAAGGATTGGTTGGAAATGCTTACAGAAAAAAGACATCAACTTATTTTAAATCTTCTGGCTGAAAATGACATTGTAACAGTTAGCGAGCTTATGAAACCGCTCAAAGCATCAGAGTCGACCGTACGTCGTGACCTGAAAAATCTTGAAAGCCAAGGCTTACTTGTCCGTGTTCACGGGGGCGCTAAGAAAACGCCTCATCTTAGCTTTGAAGCTACCATGGCTGAAAAAGAAGAAAAATTTCAGCCACAAAAAGTACAAATCGCTAAGTTTTGTGCTAGCTTATTAGACGCTGAAGATGTGATCTACCTTGATGCCGGGACAACAACAATTGAAATGATCCAATTCATTCCAAATAATTTATCGATTAAAGTTGTAACGAATTCAGTAAAACACGCTTCTCTTTTGATCGATCGTCAAATTGAAACGATTATCCTAGGTGGCATGATTAAGTTATCAACCAATGCCACTTTAGGTGCTACAGCTATTCAGCAATTACGTGAGTTACGTTTTAGCAAAGCTTTTTTAGGGATGAATGGAGCTGATGTAGAGGCCGGTTTTACGACACCTGACCCAGAAGAAGCAGCCGTAAAAAAATGGGCATTGCAACAAAGTCAAATAAATTATGTGCTGCTTGATCATTCGAAACTGCAGCAAGTCACATTTGCGCAAGTGGCACCTTTAAAAGCAGCTACGCTTGTTACCAATAGTTGTCCCTCAAATTTCAGAAAAGATTTCCAAAACCAAACAACGCTAAAGGAGGTTGAGCAATGATATACACCTTAACACTAAATCCTTCGATCGATTATATTGTTCATATAGATCAATTAAAAACCGGCGAAGTAAATCGTATGACTGCCGATTTTAAACTCCCTGGAGGTAAAGGAATTAATGTCTCTCGTATCTTACAGCGGATTGACACCTCTTCTTGTCCGCTCGGTTTTTTAGGCGGATTTACTGGTGATTTTATTGAAAAATGGTTGATTGAAGAAGGAATTCAGAGCCAATTTACTAAAGTTAAAGAAGACACTCGCATTAACGTCAAGCTAAAAGCCGAAGAAGAAACTGAAATTAACGGACAAGGTCCCGCTTTGGCTGAAGATGAAATTAACCGTTTAAAATTCATTTTATCAGAACTCGTTACTAGTGGTGATATTGTCGTTTTATCTGGTAGCACACCTGCCGGTTTAAGAAAAGATTTTTATCAAGAGCTTATTCATATTATCAAAGAAAATGGTGCTGAATTTGTGATCGATACGACAGGTGACGACCTACTAGCTGCACTACCAGAAAAACCTTTACTGGTAAAACCCAATAATCACGAACTGGCTGAGCTTTATCAAACAACTTTGCATTCCTTAGATGATATCATCGTTTACGGGAAAAAGCTGTTAAATGATGGCGCACAAAACGTGATTATCTCGATGGCTGGTGATGGTGCTTTACTAATTACAGAAGATGGCACTTATCTTTCAAATGTTTTGAAACATCCGGTGAAAAACTCTGTAGGTGCGGGTGATTCAATGATCGCCGGATTTATTGGAAACTTCTCGCAAAGTAAAGACCCCTTAGAATCTTTTAAATGGGGCGTTGCTTGTGGCAGTGCGACAACTTTTTCCGATGATTTAGCAACAGAAACACTTATTAAAGAACTGTTTCCCGAAGTAACCGTAAAAAATATAGAGGAGGATTACAATGAAAATCAATGATTTATTGATCAAAGAGGCCATGATCATGGATCTTCAAGCGTCAGATAAAAAAGGCGCGATCGATGAAATGGTACAAAAGCTTTATGATGTCGGCAGAATTAGTGAGATCGACAAATTTAAAGATGGAATCTTAGCCCGCGAAGAAGAAACTTCTACAGGTTTAGGCGATGGCATTGCTATGCCCCATGCCAAAAATGATGCGGTAAAAGAAGCAACGGTTTTATTTGCTAAAAGTGAACAAGGGGTCGATTATGAATCTCTAGATGGCCAACCTACTTACCTCTTCTTTATGATTGCTGCTCCTGAAGGGGCTGATGATACACACTTGCAAGCTTTAGCTGCGTTATCACGGCAATTGGTTAACCAAGATTTTGTCGCAGAACTGAAGAATGCACAAACACCTGATGATGTACAAGCTGCTTTTGCCCAAGTAGAAGAAGATAATGACGAAGATGAAGACGAAAGTGAAGAACAAGCAGATGAATCTTCTTCAGAAACATCAGAAACCGCTGACCGTCCATTCTTAGTGGCTGTTACTGCTTGTCCAACCGGAATCGCTCATACTTACATGGCTGAAGATTCCTTAAAAAACCAAGCCAAAGATATGGGTGTTGATATCAAAGTTGAAACAAACGGTTCTGAAGGTGTTAAACACCGTTTAACTTCAGAAGATATTTCTCGAGCAAGCGGCGTTGTTATTGCAGCTGATACAAATGTTGCAATGGATCGTTTCGATGGCAAGCCCTTAGTCTCTCGTGCCGTTAGTGATGGTATCCGTAAACCAGAAGAATTAATTAATATCGCATTAAGCGATAAAGCATCTATTCATCGTGGAAGCAACAATGAAACAAGTGCTTCTGAAGATAGTTCAGAAGACGAAAAACAATCTGTTGGATCAAAAATCTATAAAGATTTGATGAATGGTATCTCTCACATGCTGCCATTTGTAGTAGCCGGCGGAATTATGACTGCCCTTTCCTTTATGATTGACCAATGGATGGGCGTTCCTCAAAACGCGCTGGATGAATTAGGAAATTATAACCAAGTGGCTGATTGGTTCAACCAAATTGGGGATGCTGCATTTGGCTTTATGCTTCCGGTATTAGCTGGTTTCATTGCAATGAGTATCAGTGATCGTCCAGGTCTTGTGACTGGTTTTGCGGCTGGCGCTATTGCTGAACAAGGCGGTGCTGGTTTTATCGGCGCATTAATCGGTGGTTTTGTCGGTGGCTATGTGGTTACTTTCCTACGTAAAGTATTAAAAGGTTTGCCAAAATCATTAGATGGTATCAAAACGATTCTATTCTTCCCTTTCTTTGGACTTTTAATTACCGGATTTATCATGCTTTTAATCAATATTCCGATCGGGGCGCTTAATCAAGGCTTAAACAATTTCTTGATAAACTTAAGCGGTGCGAACGCTGCACTATTGGGTGCATTATTAGCTGGAATGATGGCTATTGACTTAGGTGGACCTTTCAATAAAGCAGCCTATGCTTTTGGTATAAGTACGATTGCAGTAACAATCACTCAAGGCGGAAGCCCAGTCATGGCAGCTGTTATGTCTGGTGGTATGGTTCCACCTTTGGCTATCTTTATTGCAACTCGTCTATTTAAAAATAAATTTACTACACAAGAAAATGAAGCTGGTTTGACTAACGTTGTTATGGGCGCTTCTTTTGTTACAGAAGGAGCTATTCCGTTTACCGCTGCTGACCCACTACGTGCAATCCCGAGCTTTGTGCTTGGCTCTGCAATAACAGGTGGTTTAGTCGGAGCAATGGGAATTCGTTTGATGGCTCCTCATGGGGGAATCTTTGTTATCGCGTTAGTTAACCAACCATTCCTTTACATTTTGTTTATTATCATTGGCGCAATCATTTCTGGCGTTACACTAGGACTATTGAAAAAACCAGTGAAAGAATAAAATGATAGAACTTTAAACGAAAAACGTTCCAAACGAAGGAGGGTTAATCCCACTTTGTTTGAAACGTTTTTTTAAATAGTTTTTAAATTCATTTTGTTTTATATGAAATAACGGTTATTTCGTGGTAGGATAATTTTAGTGGAGGTGGTATTATGGGCTTAAAATTCAAGCAAGATAACATTTTAGACCAAAAATTCGATGCTTTTGCCTTTCTACCAGATGAAAATAAAGATAAAAAAGACGAAAAACAAGATTTAGAACGTTTTTTACATCCTAAATCCAAGGAAGAAAAAAATAAAAACAAACAAGAAAAATAAAGTTA
>JAKDZT010000119.1 GCA_030462125.1 Tetragenococcus sp. | reverse complement strand
TATAATAACTCTTCAATTTTTATTCTTAAATCCTATTTTGAGTAAAACCCTCCCTATTTTCTAGCTTCTATGACATTTTTCTTAAGTTAAGCTCATAGCTCTGGCGATCTAACGTGCTTAGCGTGTTTTAACCTCATTAGTTTACCATTCTTATGAGCTTATTTCTTTTTTAGCACACTGTTTTTTATTTCCTATGTGGTTAAATCCCCCTAAATAGGCTTTATTTGATAATTTTCTTAAATTAAGCTCATAACTTTTATAAACTGGTGCGCTTAGCTTAACTTAACCACACTATTTTGCCATTCTTACGTGCTTAATTCCTTTTTAGCACATTGTTTTCCACTTTCTATGGGGTTATTCGGCTAAATACCACATATCACACAAATAATAGAACCATTGTACAAAAATACTCAAAAGTCCATAAAAGGAAGCTTTTGAGTATGTTAGTTATTTTTTAAATATAAGTGAAAGATCTTCTATTGGTTCGAAATTCCGATCATAATATTGGACTTGAAAGGTCTCTGCTGTACTTTCAATGATCGCATAAGTTTTGATTGGAACGCCACCACGTGGTTGTAAAATACTACCTGGATTTAAAAACAACCGGCCTTTATTATATTCACAGCCAAGTTGATGGGTGTGGCCAAATAAAGCGATGGTTGCCTCATGTTCTTGTGCCTGCATATCTAATTGCGTTAGCCCCATCTTCACACTTGATAAATGACCATGCGTTAGATAAATGATATCTTCACCTGTATTAACGGTTTGTGCTTTTTTATAGCGTGAATCAGAGTCGGTATTACCAGTTACCACATAAACGCCTTCCCAGACTGGATCATCAGCAGGCAATTCAGAATCTCCGCAGTGGAAGATATAATCAACTTTCTCTTTATAATGATGAAATAAATCAACTAAAATTTGTCGATCTCCGTGGTTATCACTAACGACTAAATACCTCAACCTATTGTCCTCCTTCTAACCATGCTTGCCATTGGTCTTGTAGTTTATTTAATGCTTGCGCCCGATGGCTTATCTGATTTTTTTCAGCTTCGCTCAACTGAGCCGCTGATAGGTCTTTCCCTTCAGGAATAAATAATGGATCATAGCCAAAGCCATTATCTCCTTGTGGAATCCGAGCAATTCGGCCTGGCCAGTCTGCTTCAACCACTAAACTTTCTTTTTGTGGTGCAGCAAACACTAACGTACAGTGAAATTGCGCTTTTCTTTGCTTGTCGGCAATATCTGTTAATTCGTGTAATAATTTGGCATTATTGGCAGCATCACTTTTTTGCTCCCCTGCAAAACGAGCAGAATAAAAGCCAGGCATGCCATTTAATGCCTCAACTTTTAAACCTGAATCATCTGCTAAAACTGGACACTGTAAAATATTAGCGATTGTTTCTGCTTTTAAGCGGGCGTTTTCTTCAAAGGTATTGCCAGTTTCGGCAACCTCGGGTAGTTCTGGAAAATCTTTCATCGTTTTGACTTCATAGCCGGCATCATGAAACATTTTCGTAAATTCTCTGGCTTTCCCAGGGTTGCCGGTAGCAATCACAATGGTTTGGTCGCTAAGCTGTTGCTTTTGTTTTTCACCCGCATATAAAGCGGCCCTTTGTTGGCTTATTAGACTAGCGACCCCTTGTTCTCCTAATAATAATAGTTCATTTAATTGAGAACGATCAAAGGTTGCTTCTTCGCCAGTTCCTTGAATTTCAATAAAGCGACCAGACTCGGTCATTACGATGTTCATATCCACCGCACAACGACTGTCTTCTTCATAATCTAAATCAATTACACAGCTGCCGTCCGGCAAAATTCCGGCGCTAATAGCCGCTGCAAATTCTTTAATGGGATCTTCTGCTAATTGATTGGTTTGCAATAATTTATCAATCGCCAAACGCAAAGCCGTAAACGCGCCTGTAATACTTGCAGTTCTGGTTCCGCCATCCGCTTGTACCACATCGCAATCTACAATAATGGAACGCTCTCCCAGTTTTTCTAAATCAACAACAGCACGTAGAGAACGTCCGATCAAACGTTGAATTTCCATTGTGCGGCCTTTTAATTTCCCTTTAGTGCTTTCTCGTCTGTTTCTTGTCTGAGTGGCTCGAGGCAACATACTATATTCTGCGCTAACCCATCCCGTATCGGTATCTTTAAGAAACGGCGGAACAGTTTCTTCGATGGTCGCTGAACAGATAACTTGCGTATCGCCAAAGGAAATAACAACCGAGCCTTCCGGTTGTTTGAAAACGTTGGTCTTTATTTTTATATTTCGTAGTTGGTCAAAATATCGGCCATCATGACGCATCTTCGCTACCTCCCAAATTAATTTGTTTTGAATGGACTTCCCCTTCTCCTAACCAATCTTGAGCAATTTGGTCAAATAAATGAGAAGAACCAGACGTATAAAATTCCGCGTACCCTTTTTTGTCATTTTCATCATTTGAGATATTAAAATAATCTAAAAGCATACTCACTTCACTAATCGTTTCTGCTCCAGAGTCGATCAAAGTTACATCTTTTCCCATCACATCTTGAATAACTGGACGCAATAAAGGGTAGTGGGTACATCCTAAGATTAATGTATCTAAGTGTTTATTTTTTAAGGGTTGTAGTGTTTCAAAGACAATTTTTTTAGCTACCGAAGAGTGAAATTGATTACTTTCAACGATAGGAACAAATTTAGGACAAGCAAGGCTTACAACCTCCGAATTGAAAACTTTTTCTTTAATTGCTCGTTCGTAAGAAGCGCTTTTAACCGTTCCTTTGGTGCCAATCACCCCGATTCGGTTATTTTTAGTTGCTTTAACAGCTGCTCTAGTTCCCGGCATAATAACACCTACGACTGGGATTCCTAACTGCTCTTTTATAGAATCTAAGACAACCGCCGTAGCAGTATTACAAGCAATAACGAGCATTTTGATCTTTTTTTTCAATAAAAAATTAGTCATTTCCCAAGTAAATTGGGCTACTTGTTCTTTTGGTCTCGGTCCATAAGGGCAACGGGCTGTATCGCCTAAATAAACAAAGTTTTCATTAGGCAATTGTCTCATCGCTTCTTTTACAACAGTTAACCCCCCGACACCTGAATCAATAAAACCAATCGGTTGCTCATTCATATCTGTCATCCTTTATTTTTCATTCGACACATTCCTTATTTATTGTGTACTTTTTTTAAAAACTTTTCAAGCTTTCTACAAAAAAACTCACCCTGAGGATGAGTCCATTTTTTAATATTTATAACGTTTATTTTCCAAATAACTAGATAACAGCGAAAGCAGATAACAAATAACAAAATAACTAATCGTCAGTGCTACAAACATAGGTAAAACATAATTTGTATTTTGTCCATAAATAATTCTGGCATGATGCGTCAATTCTGGCAGTGAAATGATAATGGCCAAAGAAGAGTCTTTTACTAAAGAAATCAATTGACTAATAATCGCTGGTATCATGGAACGAAAGGCTTGTGGAATAATAATAATTATCATTGTTTGCAAATAGCTTAGCCCCGTAGAAAGACCTGCTTCAACTTGTCCATCTGGTACTGCATTTAAGCCAGCCCGAAAAATTTCGGAAAGCATAGCCGATTCAAAAATTGTCAACGCCACTATGGCTGACCAAAAGATATTAAAACGAATCCCAATTTGAGGTAAAGCAAAATAAGTAAAGAAGATAATGAGTAGTAAGGGTAAATTTCGAATGATATCGATAACTAAGCCTAGAATTTTAGAAAAAACAGGAATATCGGTAAAACGTAAGGTGCCAGCTAGCGCACCAATTAAAAAACTAAGTACAATCGATATCGCTGATACCGAAACAGTAACCTGCAAGCCGTCTAATAAAAACCGCAGATTATCAAATGAAAATGCTCCTATAAAATCCATATGCTGCTCTCCTTTCTAGACTAGACATCCAAACGTTTTTCTAAATAACTCATCAAATAAGATAACGGTAATGTCAGAATTAAATAAAAGATACCGACAATAATGTAAGTATCAAACGTAATAAAAGTCGTACTTGCAATTAAATCTCCTTGATACATCAAATCAAGACCAGCAACAATGGCAAGTATCGAAGAGTTCTTAATCAGGTTAATAAATTGCCCCCCTAAAGGTGGAATCACAATTTTAAACGCTTGGGGCAAAATAATATAGCGCATGACTTGTACATAGCTAAAACCTGAAGACAAGGCGGCTTCTGTTTGCCCTTTAGGTACCGTCTGAATTCCCGAACGTACTGTTTCAGCAATAAAAGCCGAAGTATAAATAGTTAAACCAATCGTCCCAGCTTGAAAGCCTGTGAACGGTAAACTATACATAGGCAAAACAACGTAAAAGAACATCGCTATAATTAATAAGGGAATATTCCGGAAAAATTCGACATAGGCTTTTGCCAGGCCACTTACTATTTTATTCGAAGAAAGTTGGAAAATCGCCATTAACGTGCCAATAAGCAAACTAAAAAATAAAGCGATTAGGCTGGATAATATCGTAATTTTAAACCCGTCAAGAAACATTCCCGAGTAGTTTTGAAATAATGTTAGCATCTTTTTCCCTCCTTATTCGCTGACTCTGCCTTCTTCTGTATCTGGGAACCACTTGTCATAAAGTTCATCATAGGTTCCATCTTCATGCATTTCTTCTAGTGCTTCATTTATAGCATTTAAGAAATTTTCTTGGTTTTTATCTACGGCAATTCCATAAGGCTCGTTAGTGAACGTTCCGCCTACTAATTCATAATTAGGATTCTCACTTGCCATCCCTAGTAAAATCGCATTATCTGTAGTCATAGCATCTCCTTGGCCAGCTTGTAGGGCCGTGAAAGCTTCTCCGTAGTTTTCTAATTCTACAACATCTGCTTCAGGAGAGTGTTCGCGAATATTTTCTGTAGAGGTGGATCCTTTCACTGCTAAAATCGTCATCCCCGGTTCAATCGATTCAACATCTGTGATGGGGCTACCTTTTTCAACCAAAAGGGATTGTCCAGCATCAAAATACACATCAGAAAAGTCCACTTCTTTTTCACGATCCTCAGAAATAGTCATGGTCGCAATGATGGCATTAATATTTCCATTTTTTAATAAAGGAATCCGCGTCTTAGACGTAACTTCCACAAATGTAGCTTGTCCGTCACGTCCCAGGATTTTTTCAGTGATCGCTTTGGCCATGTCGATATCAAAACCTTTTACTTCTTGTGAGGAGATATCCATCAAACCAAATAAACGAGTATCATTTTTTACTCCCCAGATAATTTCATTTGAGTCCTCACTCATCGCTAAAACATCTTGGTCTGCAATACTTTCAGATTTACAGGCAGAGAATGTAAATACGGCAAATAAAAGGGTCAAAAGGGAAAATAACTTTTTCTTGCACATTGTTTTTCCTCCTCGTAAAATATATTTATAAGCATCTTTTCTGATGCAAATGTTCTGGTTCT
>JAKDZT010000017.1 GCA_030462125.1 Tetragenococcus sp. | reverse complement strand
AGAAAGAAAATTGAATAAATAGTCGTTTGTTGCAGTCGATTTTCAGATGTAGTTCTCGTTATTTTTCTCAAGGAGGGTTGTTATGCTTGAATCAAATAAAGAAGTTCTAGCCGCTGAGCAACGGTTTTTAACCGGAGAAAATTTTTATGTCCAGCATTTTTTGGGTGTACACAAAAATGAAAGCGGATACGTTTTTCGCGTGTGGGCCCCTCATGCTCGACAGGTATTTTTAGTAGGTGATTTTAACAATTGGGATGAATCGTTGCCCATGGAAAAAAGAGAAAAGTCCGGCGTGTGGGAAATTTCAACCTCCTTGCCTGTGGAAGGGCAATTGTATAAATTTTTGGTCGAACAAGCCAATGGCCGTAAAATCATGAAAATCGATCCAATGGCCATACGTTTTGAAAAAAGACCGGGAACGGCGGCGGAAATTTATACCATCCCTGATAAGAAGTGGCATGATAATTTATGGCGTGGGCGGCAGAAAAAAATACAGTCATTGAAGCGCCCTATGAATATTTATGAAGTACATGCTAGTTCTTGGCAGCATCATGAAAATGAGCAGCCTTATACCTTTAAAGAATTGAAAGAAGAGCTTATTCCTTATGTAAAAGAGATGGAGTATACACATATTGAGTTCCTCCCCTTGATGGAACATCCGCTGGGCGCTTCTTGGGGTTATCAATTGACTGGTTTTTTCGCGCTATCTTCTTATTACGGCACCCCAGAAGAATTTCGTGATTTTGTGGATGATTGTCACAAAAATAATATAGGGGTATTTGTTGACTGGGTCCCCGCTCATTTTTGCGTTAATGAAGATACCTTACCTTATTATGATGGTACGCCCACTTTTGAGTATGAAGACCCGGATCGGGCGCATAATATCCGTTGGGGAACACTTTGTTTCGACCTTGGCAAACCGCAAGTGCAAAGTTTCTTAATTTCAAGTGCTCTATTTTGGCTTGAGGTATATCATCTCGATGGTTTGCGTGTTGACGCGGTTTCAAGCATGTTGTATCTGGACTATGATGAAGGACCTTGGCAACCCAATCATGAAGGTGGTAATCGTAATTTTGAAGGCTTTTACTTCCTGCAAAAGTTAAATGCGGTTATCAAGCTTGCTTTTCCTCAAACGATCATGATGGCAGAAGAAAGTAGTTCGGAAACTAAAATAACTGGACTGATCGAAAGTGGCGCACTTGGCTTTGACTATAAATGGAATATGGGTTGGATGAATGATGTCTTACGCTTTTATGAAATGGATCCTGTTTTTCGTAAAGATAATTTCCATTTGCTGACCTTTTCTTTCATGTATATGATGAATGAACATTATATACTCCCTTTTTCTCATGATGAAGTTGTTCACGGAAAGAAAAGTTTAATGCATAAAATGTGGGGCGATCGTTACAAGCAGTTCGCTCAATTGCGCAACATGTATACCTTTATGATGACTCATCCAGGAAAAAAGGTCCTTTTTATGGGAAGCGAATGGGGGCAGTTTCTTGAGTGGAGATATAATGAAGGATTGGAATGGGTAGATTTAGAAGATGAAATGAATCAAAAAATGCAACATTTTACCGCGGTCCTAAATGCCTTGTATAAAGAAGAACGTAGTTTATGGGAGTTAGAGGACAGTGAGGAAACGCTCGAGTTAATCGATGCGGACAATACGTCAGAAAGTGTGCTGACCTTTATCCGCAAGACAAAAAATAAAAAAGACTTTTTGATTGTTGCTTTGAATTTGACGCCAGTTGAACGACCCGATTTTGCGATTGGCGTGCCTTTTTCAGGTAGCTATAAAGAGGTTTTAAATACTGAAAAAATCGAATTTGGTGGTACGTGGACAAAAAATAATCCCTCTTGTCAAAGTATTGAACAGCCATTTAAAAACTTTAACCAACAAATTCAAACGAATTTACCTGCTTTAGGTGCATTAGTTATTAAACCCGAAGAAATCGAACTAAGATAACAGAGAGTCGGTAGGAACAATTGAGAGGGGGAAAGGTGTTTTCACCGTATTAATGAAAACAGAAACGTTAGCTATGATTCTAGCAGGAGGTAAAGGAACGCGCTTAGGGAAATTAACTAAAAATATGGCTAAACCTGGCGTACCTTTTGGTGGACGTTATCGGATTATCGATTTTACTTTAAGTAATTGCGCTAACTCAGGAATTAAAAATGTAGGTGTTGTTACTCAGTATCAGCCGTTAGAATTAAATGCTCATATAGGAAATGGCGCTAGTTGGGGATTAGATGGTATTGATTCGGGTGCTACAATTTTGCAGCCTTATTCTAGTTCAGAAGGCAGCAAATGGTTTGAAGGTACGGCCCATGCGATTTACCAAAATATGGATTATATCGACCAACTAGATCCACAATATGTTCTAATTTTATCTGGTGATCATATTTATAAAATGGATTATGAAGCCATGTTAGAAAAACATAAGGAAAATCATGCGTCACTTTCGGTGGCGGTTATTGAAGTCCCCTTTAAAGATGCTTCAAGGTTTGGCATTATGAATACGGATGAAAATGACCGAATTATTGAATTTGATGAAAAACCAGAAAATCCTAAGAGCAATCTAGCTTCAATGGGGATTTATATTTTCAACTGGGGCCGTTTACGTAGCGTTTTACGTACAGGTTATGCCAAAGATAACACGATGGATGATTTTGGTAAACATGTCATTCCAGCTTATCTTGATAGTGGAGAAAATGTGGTCGCCTACCGTTTTGAAGGGTATTGGAAGGATGTAGGTACTATAGAGTCTCTATGGGAAGCGAATATGGAATTTTTAGATCCTGAAATGGAACTAGACATTCGTGATAAAGGGTGGCGTGTTTATTCTAAGAACCATATTTCTCCTCCTCATTTTATTACTGAAATGGGCTCGACCAAAGACTCTTTGATTTCAGATGGTTGTTATATTGCAGGAGATGTAAAACATAGTGTTTTATCTGATGACGTACAAGTCAAAGACGGGGCAACAGTCTCAGATAGCGTGATTATGGCTGGAGCGACCATTGGGAAAAATGTTGTGGTGAAACGAGCAATTATTGGAGAAAATGCTATTATTGGCGATAACGCCGAAATTGATGGGACAGACGAAATAGAAGTTGTGGGCTATAATGAAGTGATGGGGGTGACGATGGATGAGGGCTAATAAAATGTGCGCTCTGGTTGGAAACTTGGATCGTTATAATGATTTGATGCCGTTAATAAAAAACCGTCCTCTAGCTACTTTACCCTTTGATAGTAAGTATCGCTTAATTGATTTTAACTTATCGAATATTGCGAATGCGAATATAAAATCACTTTTTATGGTTTTTAATGAAGGAGAGACACAATCGGTTTTTGACCATGTTGGCGGTGGTAAAGAGTGGAATTTAGATGGCATTCAAAACCGATTTTTCATTCATACTTACCAAGAATTTACTCGAAGAGATGATAATAACAGCAGCTATTACGAGGTAGTTATCGATTATCTTAGAAAGTCTAAATCAGAATATACTGTTTATATGGGAAGCAAAATGTTGTGTAACATCGATTTAAAAACATTACTCCATATTCATCGAGTACGTGATCGTGATATGACGGTGGTTTATAAAAAAGTAGCCGCAGAAAAAGCCAATAATGAGGATATTTTACTCACATTAGACGATGAGCACACGGTTAGAGAAAAAACTTTTGCTAAAGATGTGAATGACCAAAAGGAAGTCAATTTATGTGCGAATATTTTTATTATTAAAACTGACCTTTTGATTGAAATTTTACAGCAAAAACAAGCAGAAGGAATCGTAGGAAACGTTGAAAGTTTCTTGCGTGAGCGTATCAGTTCAACGACCAATGCTTATGAATACACAGGCTATTTAAATAACATTTTTGATATTCTTTCTTATTATCGCGCCAATATGGATATGCTTAATACGCAAAAGTTTAATGCGCTTTTGTATTCAAGCCAAAAAGTTTATACCAAAATGAAAAATGAAGTGCCAACTTATTATTCAGAAACTTCCATTGTAAATAATAGTCAATTTGCAACTGGTTGTATGATTAAGGGACGCGTGGAACGCTCCTTGTTGGGACGTGGAATTACGCTTGAGGAAGGCGCCGAGGTATTTGATTCTCTACTTTTTCCAAGCAATGTGATAAAACCAAGTGCAACAATACGTTGTGCCATTTTGGATAAAAATGTTGTGGTAGATGAAGGGGTACGAATTGAAGGAACGCCTGAAAAGCCCTTAGTTGTTGAAAAAGGGACACACGTTACACAAGATATTATTGGAGGTTAGAAGATGAAGCTTCTTTTTGCTGCAGCAGAATGTGCGCCTTTTTTTAAAACCGGCGGGTTAGGAGATGTTGCTGGGACGTTACCCAAAGTACTTGCCAAAGAAGACGTCGATACGGTAGTGGTTTTACCTTATTTTACTAAAATGTCAGACAAGTATAAAAACCAACTAGAAGATGTATTTTCTTTTGAAGTTAATGTGGGTTGGCGACAACAGTATTGTGGTGTTAAACGGTTAATTGAAGATGAAGTGACTTATTACTTTATAGATAATCTTTATTACTTCGATCGGGAAACCTTATATGGATACTATGATGATGGCGAACGTTTTGCTTTTTTTCAGATGGCTATTATTGAGTTAATGGAAAAAATCGATTTTATTCCCGACATTTTACAAGTGAATGATCATCATACAGCAATGATCCCATGTTTGCTAAAAGAAAAATATCACTGGGTTCAAGCTTATCACAATATTCATACGGTTTTAACGATCCATAATATTCAGTTTCAAGGCCAATATGGCAGAGAAATCTTGCCGGATTTATTCGGAATGGGTACGGAACGCTACGATGACGGCACATTGCGTTTGGGCGATGCGGTCAACTTTATGAAAGCGGGCATTTTGTATGCAGATCGCATAACAACCGTTAGTCCTTCCTATGCACAAGAAATTAAAACACCAGAATTTGGATGTGGTTTGGAAGTTATCTTACGAATGGAAGAAGGCAAATTAAGCGGTATTTTAAATGGAATTGATTATGAAACAAATGATCCGGAAACCGACCCAGCTTTAGATGTCCATTACTCTGTTAAAGATTTAGGTGGGAAATATCAGAATAAAGCTGCTTTGCAAAGATTGATGGGCTTAAGTGAAGATCCGAAAGTTCCGTTGATTGCGGTGGTTAGTCGCTTGACTTATCAAAAAGGGTTTCATCTTTTGCTAGATGAATTTGAAAATTTATTGCAAATGGATGTTCAATTTGTCCTATTAGGTACTGGCGACCCCGATTTTGAAGCAGGGTTTGCCACGATTGCACAAAGGTACCCAGAAAAAAGTTCAGTAGTGATTGATTTTGATGTAGAGTTAGCGCAAAAGATATATGCTAGTGCAGATCTTTTTTTGATGCCTTCAGCCTTTGAGCCATGTGGTTTATCACAAATGATTGCCATGCGTTATGGAAGTTTGCCAGTGGTTCATGAAGTGGGAGGCTTAAAAGACACGGTGGTCCCTTACAATTCGATTGCAGGGACAGGAACTGGATTTGGTTTTCAAGATTTTTCTTCCTTCCAACTTATTGAATGTATAAAAAAAGCAGTCGAATTGTATACTTCTTCCCCTGAAACCTGGCAAAAAATAGTACAAGCAGCAATGATCCAAGATTTCAGTTGGACCAATAGTTGTCGCAAATATCTTGATTTGTATCAGGAATTAGTTGTCGTAGAGTAAACTGTTATAAAGCAAGCTGAAATAGGTTGATACCAAACTTTCAGCTTGCTTTTAAACTCAAAAGTAGGAACAGGAGGCAAGATTTCTTTGACAAAAGAAGAGATAAAAAAAGAGTTACGCCAACGATTAAGAGACACTTACGCATTAGAATTAGAGGATGCGGGTCCTCTTGAGCTATTTTATAGCTTAGGAGGGTTAATCAAGGCGATTTCGAATGAAAAATGGCAAAAAACATGGAAGAATTATTTAACAGAAGAACAAAAACAAGTGTATTATTTTTCCATCGAATTTTTACCAGGGAAATTGCTAAAAAGTAATTTATTAAATTTAGGTATTTTAGATGAAGTAAGAACTACTTTGGCAGATATTGGTGTTGATCTAGACGAATTGGCTGAAGTTGAAAAGGATATGGCTTTAGGGAATGGTGGTTTAGGGCGTTTAGCTTCTTGTTTTATGGATTCAATTGCCTCTTGTGGTTTACCAGGCAATGGAAATGGCATTCGTTATGATTATGGCCTATTTAAACAAAAATTTATGGACGGCTATCAGGTGGAATTGCCCGATGAGTGGTTAAAAAGGGGCAATGTTTGGGAAATCCGTCGTGAAAGTAAAGCTTGTGATGTGCGTCTATTCGGTAATGTTTATATGAAACGTTTAGCCAATGGAAAATTAAAACCAGTTGAGGAAAATCAAACCATTATCCGAGCAGTTCCTTATGATACAGGGATGATTGGCTATCAAAACGGGATCGTTAATACGATGCGCTTATGGAGTGTAGAAATTCCTGTCACAGAAGAAGCAAAATATCACAACCTTGATGAAAGACGAACCATTGAAGATTTAACGGCCGTTCTTTATCCTGATGATTCGCAAGAAAGTGGTCGTTTGGTTCGTTTGGCGCAGGAATACTTTTTTGTATCCGCAGGAATTCAAAGTATTATCCGCTACTATAAGAAACTTAATTTGCCTTGGAACATATTTAGTGAAAAAATTGCGATTCATATTAATGATACGCATCCGGCGATGTGTGTGCCTGAATTAATGCGTATTTTGATGGATGAAAATGGACTTAATTGGGAGTTTGCCTGGGATATTACTGTGAAAACATTGAGTTATACAAATCATACGATTATGGCAGAAGCGCTAGAAAAATGGCCAATCTATCTGATGAAACGTGTGGTACCAAGGATTTATCAGATCATTGAAGAAATTGATCGACGGTATGTCACCACTATGCAAGATATCCACCCGCAAGACTTGATTCAAAGAACACGCTTATTGCAAAATGATCAAGTCTATATGGCGCATTTAGCTATTATTGGAAGTCATAGTACAAATGGGGTAGCGAAACTGCATTCCGATTTATTAAAGGCAGTTGTCTTACACGATTTTTACATGATTTATCCAGAACGTTTTAATAATAAAACAAATGGGATAACAGAACGCCGGTGGATGCAGTTGGCCAACGAACCTTTGTCTGATGTCTTAGACGAATTAATCACTGATTCTTGGCGAAAAACGCCGCAAAACTTAAAGTTATTAATGAATTATCAAAATGATGAAAAAGCTTTAGAAAAATTACAACAGGCAAAACTAGTAAAAAAAGAGGAATTGGCTGCTTATATTTTAGAAACAACTGGAATCCAAGTATCAGCCAATGCCATTTTTGATGTACAAATTAAACGACTTCACGCCTACAAACGGCAATTAATGAATCTGTTGCATATTTTAAAATTATACTTTGAAATCAAAGATAATCCAGGAATAGATCTTGCGCCCCGTGTGTTCATTTTCGGTGCAAAAGCGGCACCTAGTTATAGCTATGCGAAATCAATTATCAAAGCAATCAACGAAACAGCTCATCTGATTAATACCGATACGTCCTTGCACGATAAAATCAAAGTGGTCTTTTTGCCTAATTATAATGTCTCTTTGGCTGAAAAAATCATTCCAGCAGCAGATGTTAGTGAACAAATTTCTTTGGCGTCTAAAGAAGCCTCAGGTACCAGTAATATGAAATTGATGTTAAATGGGGCCGTGACAATTGCGACGATGGATGGAGCCAATGTTGAAATTAAAGACGCTGTTGGAGACGAGAACATCTATATTTTTGGTTTAACGGAAAAAGAAGTTTATGATTATTATGAAAGCCAAGATTATTCTTCTCAAAAAATTTATGACGAAGATGAAGAGCTGCAACGTATCTTAGAGGCTTTCATTGATGGTACGATTCCTAATATCGAATTTGAAGGTCGAGAAATTTATGATTCTTTGCTGAAATTTAATGATGAATATTTCTTGTTACGAGATTTTCGTGATTATGTGCGAGCACAAGAACAAATCGACCATGACTATAAAGATACGAAGCGATGGCAACAAAAAAGTTTAACAAATATCGCCAACGGAGGCGAATTTTCCGCTGATGAAACAGTAAAAGCTTATGCAGAAGATATCTGGCAAATTGAACCTATATTTGCCCATACAGAAAAAGAGGGAACAACTAATGGCAGTCATCCGTTTTAATCCTTGGAAAAGCACCTACAAGAAACCTTTTGGTGCTATAAAAGAAAACGAAATTGCAACCTTTACAATTGAAGTTATAGCTAAAGAAGTTGTTGCGGTTAATTTAGTGATCCATAAAGACTTTCAAGAAGAAAAAACAATCGCGATGACAAAATCCGGCACACAATTTTCCTGTGAATTTTTCTTTAATCAACAAGCAGGATTGTACTTCTACCATTTCGAAGTACAGACTAAAGAAGAAGGGAGGATTGTGACAGAATTTTACGGTCCGAAAGAACAAGGAGGAGAAGGACAAAAGTTCTCCTCTGCCGAAACTGTATGGGATTATCAAGTGACTTGTTATAAAAAAGATGAAAAGGCTCCTGATTGGTATCGAAACGGGATTTTTTATCAAATTTTTCCTGACCGTTTCGCTAATGGAAATTCCCATCGTATGATTAATTCGCCTAAGAAGAATTCCTATATTTATGCCACTGAAGAAGATGATCCGCTGTATGTAAAAGACCCAGATGGCGAAATTTTACGTTGGGACTTTTTCGGTGGTAACTTTACGGGTATTCTACAAAAGATTCCTTATCTAAAAGAACTCGGTGTTAATGGCGTCTATTTAAATCCGATTTTTGAAGCAAGCAGCAATCACCGCTATGATACGGGAGACTACTTTGCAGTTGATCCGGTTTTAGGTACACAAGAAGAGTTTGAAACCTTACTTAAAACGCTACATGAAAATGATATGCATCTGATTTTAGATGGCGTTTTTAGTCATGTAGGCCAAAATAGTCATTATTTTAACGCCGATGGTAGTTATGGTAAAAATAAGGGGGCCTATAATGATCGTTATAGTCCTTATTACTCTTGGTTTACTTTTTATGACTATCCAGATGATTATGCTTCTTGGTGGGGAATTAAAGACTTACCTGAGGTAAATAAAGAAGATTCTGGTTTTCAACAATTCATTTATGGCGAAACAGACAGTGTTTTGGCTAAATGGAATCAATTAGGCGTTGACGGTTGGCGTTTAGATGTCGCTGATGAACTGCCAGATGAGTTCATCAAAGGGATTAGAGAAAATTTGGAAAACTTTCCCGAAAAAGTTCTATTAGGAGAAGTCTGGGAAGACGCTTCGAATAAAATTTCTTATGATCGAAGACGAGAATATATTTTAGGTGACCATTTGCAGGGTGTTATGAATTATCCCTTGCGAAATAGCGTCATTGATTTGTTAAATGACAATGAATCTCCTAAAAGCATTGCGCATTCTTTAATGAAATTATATGAAAATTACCCTGCAGAGATCTTTTTTAATAATTTAAATAATATTGGTACCCATGATACAGAACGTATTTTATCGGAATTAGGTAACCACCTGAAAAAATTGGACCTGGCTTTTGCGATGATGTTCATCTTTCCTGGTATTCCTTGTATCTATTATGGAGATGAGGCTGGGCTTACTGGAGGAAAAGATCCAGAAAATCGGAAGTTCTTCCCTTGGGCAGCAATTAATCAAGAAATTTATGATGATTGTAAAAGTTGGATTGCCTTTCGTAAAAGGCATGCGCTCTTAAACGAAGGCGATGTTTGCTTCTTTTATACAAAACAACTATTCGGTATTTTGCGTTATTCAGGCGCTAATTATGTGGCGCTTCTAATTAATCCAGGAAATTATCCTACGACAGTAAATGGAAATTTGACTTTTATTGCCGAGGAAACGCCTATGATAAAAAAAGTGCGTCGGCGATTTGCTAATCGAACTTTAAAAGAAAATAGTTATTTATTAATAACTAGTGATTAGAGACGTTAAAATATTGAAGATGATTAAATCAAATCTTTGCATAAAAGAAAGATCGTCATTTAAAATAGTTGTAGAGTGATAAGGAGGAATGCAACAATGTCAGCAAAAGTAGACTTAGGAAATTCTGGATTAACTATTAACCCGATAGGTTTTGGTGCCAATGCCATTGGCGGTCATAATTTATATCCTAATTTGGATGAAAATGAAAATAAGAAGTTATTGAAATATGTGATCGATTCAGGGATTGACTTTTTGGATACTGCTTATGCATACGGTTTAGGTCGTTCAGAAGAATTGATCGGAGAAGTTGTCAAAGAACTAGGAAACCGTGAGCAATTGGTTATTGCCACCAAGGGTGCACAAAACGGTGATGAAATTGATAATTCTCCTGAATTTCTGAAAAAGACGGTCCATGAATCACTTAAACGACTACAAACCGATTATATTGACTTATTTTATATTCATTTTCCTGATGACAATACGCCTAAAGATGAAGCTGTACAAGCTTTAAAAGAATTGAAAGATGAAGGCTTAATCCGTTCGATTGGCGTGTCTAATTTCTCATTAGAACAATTAAAAGAAGCCAATAAAAATGGCGATGTCGATGTATTTGAAGGTTATTATAATTTATTGCATCGTGAACCAGAAAAAGAACTATTTCCTTATTTAAGAGAAAATCATATTTCATTTGTGCCTTATTTCCCATTCCAATCTGGTTTATTAACTGGTAAATATAAGGGCAATGAAACATTTTCTGAAGGAGACTTACGCGGAGGACAAGAAGACTTCCAAGGCGATAAGTTCCAAGAAAACATTAAAAAAGTCGATCAATTGAAAAAAATCGCAGCAGCAAAAGATACAAATGTTGCAAACATCGTATTAGCATTTTATTTACAAATTGATGTTATCGACACTGTTATCCCAGGTGCTAAACAAGAAGAGCAAGTGGACAGCAACTTGAAAACACTTGATGTTTCCTTAACAAAAGATGAAGCACAGCTCATTGATCGCATCTTTTCTTAATTAATTAAATAGATGTCTTACAAAGTTGGTTTTTTACCTTTGTAAGACTTTTTTATACTAAAGTGTGCGTAGGCTATATTAATTACACCAATTTTTCAATTTAAGTGGCGGGGGCGGTTGCACGCACTTAAATTAAGCACATAACTTTGGCAAATTAACGTGCTTAGCTTCGATTAACCTCATAAGTTTGCCATTCTTATGTGGTTATTTTCATTTTAGCTCGTTGTTTTATCATTCTTATGTGCTTAATCTATCTTAAATCGTCTTTTTTTGTTCCTTTTCTTCGTTTAAGCTCATAGTTTTGCCAATCTAACGTGCTTAGTTTGATTTAACCTCATTAGTTTGTGATTCTTATGAGGTTATTTCTTTTTTAGCTCACTGTTTTCATAGACTTATGTGCTTAAAACCAATGAAAGAGTAAGAATTGTTCTTTCATGTTACTTACGGTGAACAAAGGGCTAGCGTTCTGTTATGTCATCTTTTTTTGTGGTATCATAAAGAAAATATGAATAAGGGAATGACTATCATGGAAGAAATTGACCAAATTAAACGAAAACATGCTCGTTTTCCTGCTTTCTCAGATGACACAGGCGTTAAAACTCATTCTGAGAAAAAACATCCGCCTTTTTCAAATGATGAAAACTGGATTTTAACTGAAGAACGCGATGTGCCATTAACTAAGCCAGTATTGAAGGAAAATAAGAAGAAACGCGGATTCCGTCGTTCTAAAAAAGCTAGCCAAGAAAAAAGCGGTCTAACTCCCCAAGAGCAAAATGAGTTAGAAGAACATAGAAAGCATCTATCAGATTATTCACCAGGCCAAACTAAGGAAAAGAACAGTATTTTTAACAGGAACCGCAAGCGTACGACCACTGGATCTCAACGTCCTGCAGATTCAATAAAAAAGGAAAGTGATAGGGGCTCTTATTTTACTCCAAAGTATATACCTGCTTCTATGATTCCAGATAAAAAAGAAGACAAATATTCAGAAAAAGAGCTTTTGAATTCTTTGAAAAAGTCAAAAGATGATTACTTATTGTTTGATACAACCACAACTGCATTTAAAGATAAAAAAGAAAAAAACTACTTCCAGAGAAAGTAGCTGAGTAATAGAAAAAGCAGGAGGGGAAAAATAAATTTCCTCCTGCTTTTATTCATTCTGCGGATGGTGGGAGTCGAACCCACACGAGCGATATGCTCACAAGATCCTTAATCTTGCTTGTCTACCAATTCCAACACATCCGCTTTACGGCAAAATCTATTATAACAATGTTTGTAGCTTTGTCAATTTTTTGTTTGTTTTTCTTTTCTATTGGATATTATATTGAGTACCATTTTTTACTTTCGATATAATTGACAAAAGTTTTTTACTTTAATATCATCACCCACATAGTCTGAGTATAAATATTTATACTCAGACTATGTACGAATAGCTCTTTACCATTTACCTTTAGAATAGTATCTATGTAGGCATTAAACTTTATAGATGATAGCTCCATCTTTTTGTTTCTTCCTTTTGCATTTGGCGTACATAGCAATAAAAGTAAACTTACCCCAAACACGAGTTTAACGTGTACTTGCTATCGTGTGAGTATGTTTTACTCTCCACTTTTCAAGCTTAATTTTTAACCAAAATCCATAAATGCCTAGTGTTATAAAAGTTAAAAGTAACCATTTGATCCAGTTTCCGAATAATTGCATAGCGGTACCATCAAAATATAACCTTTTACCGACGATAACAGTATGTTTTATTTTCCAATTATATAACATACATAATCCCCAAGGCGCACAAATACCCAATGTAATGATTGTAATAAGACATGCTAAAATAGACGTACCAACATAAGTTGCTAAACCACCATCAAAATAAGAATTTTCCATTTAAAATCTCCCTCTTTATACTAAATTTATCCAACCCTAGCGTACGAACAATTTCCCAAAATCATATGTTACATAATTAACTAAGAACTATTTTTCAATTGATTTAGACACCTCCTCGTATAATATAAATCCAAACAGGTAAGAAGCTGTAGGATTAGAATACGACTTCACCCGCAATACAAGTATTATATGTACCCCAGTCAAAAACATCGTCGTAGTTCTAATTAAGCTTACCAAACAAACGTTATCCTTTTCAAGGTAAATACAGAAAATTGCTTATTCTAGTTTAGGTTCAATACCTAAGAAAGATGAAAAGCTAAAATGAACGTTTACTCTTCTTATTTTACTTTTTTCATCGGTTTAGTTTTATGTCAGCACTTCAAAAAATATAATTCATATAAAAATAAGTTAACATGCTACGTTTTCAAAAAATTTTTTGCTATAATTAAGACTTGAAATCTTATTCTATCTTTTGCTACGGTCAAAAGATTTTTGGAAAGAGGAAAGCCTATGAAAGATTTTGAAAAATCCGGTAAACTTGAAGGCGTTAGCTATGACGTACGTGGGCCGGTCGTAGAAGAAGCGGATCGCATGCAAGAAGAAGGGATCAGTATTTTAAAGCTGAATACTGGTAATCCGGCAACTTTTGGTTTTGAAGCTCCTAATGAAGTGGTACGTGATTTGATTATGAACGTACGCGAGTCAGAAGGGTATTCTGATTCAAAAGGGATTTTTTCAGCTAGAAAAGCTATTGAGCAGTATTGTCAGTTACGTGGTTTTCCCGAAGTTTCGATTAATGATATTTATACTGGTAATGGCGTTAGCGAGTTGATTACGATGTCGATGCAAGGGCTTTGTGATAATGGGGATGAGATACTTGTCCCAATGCCTGATTATCCGTTGTGGACGGCTTCTATATCACTTGCTGGAGGGAAACCAGTCCATTATATTTGCGATGAAGCTAGCGAATGGAATCCAGATATAGCGGATATTCGTTCGAAAGTGACGAGTAAAACAAAAGCCATTGTTTTGATTAATCCGAATAACCCAACTGGAGCGGTTTATCCTAAAGAAATTTTAGAAGGAATTGTTCAGATTGCCCGAGAGTTTGATTTGATTATTTTTTCTGATGAAATTTATGATCGCTTGGTGATGGATGAGTATAAGCATATTCCGATTGCCACATTAGCACCGGATCGTCCTGTTGTAACATTTAGCGGTTTGTCTAAATCACATCGCGTCGCTGGTTTTCGTGTGGGCTGGATGGTCTTAAGTGGCGATAAATCACATATTAAAGATTATATCGAAGGATTGAATATGCTTTCGTCTATGCGTTTGTGTTCCAATGTCTTATCACAACAAGTTATCCAAACGGCTTTGGGTGGTTATCAAAGCGTTGATGAATTGATGTTGCCAGGAGGACGTATCTATGAACAACGAGAATATATTTATAATGCGATCAATGATATTGAGGGGCTCTCAGCTGTAAAACCGAAAGCGGCTTTTTATATCTTCCCAAAAATTGATACCAAACGTTTCAATATTCTTGATGATGAACAGTTTGTTTTAGACTTTTTACATGAATATCATGTTTTGTTGGTGCATGGTGGTGGTTTTAACTGGCAAACGCCGGATCACTTCCGAATTGTCTATTTACCGAATTTAGATGACTTAAAATTAACGACCGATAAGATGGCGGAGTTTTTAGCTAACTATAAACAAAGATAAAAAAATACTGCGCTCTTACATACATCTTATTGTATGCTGGGCGCAGTTTTTTAAAATTTAACTGTTTTCTTCTACTTTACAATCTTTTTTACTAACAACCATCCGACCGTTATAACTGTCCGCGATCTCTTTGGTTGGGTTATCAATGCTAACCAAAAATGAATTTTCGTATTCTTTTTCCACTTGACCAGTTAACGTGATGTTTTCCCACGTAAATGTTACTGTTGTGCTTTCTGCCATGTTCTCGGCTCCTATCCTAGAATTTAATAGAACAAATTATATAAACTTTGTCCTTTTGCTAGACTATACTATGATTTTTTGCGGGATGCAAGAATTATTTTGTATAGTTAAAAGCGGTTTAGACCTTTCTTGACTTTGCTATAAATTTAGAGTAAGTTAAGGGTGAAAAAAGCAAATGAGGAGAGGACAAAATGAGAAAATTTGTAGCAGCAGATAAGTTTTTCTTAGAATCTCATGTTGAAAACGCAGGTTATTTAGAAATTACAGATGGTAAATTCGGACATTATTATCATGAACTACCAGATAAAGAAGTGACTGTTATTGATCAAAGCGGAAAATGGATCGCGCCTGGTTTAGTGGATACACACATTCATGGATTTAAAAACCATGATGTTATGGATAATGATGCACAAGGTATTCAAGAAATTTCAGAAGAGTTGCTTTCTTGTGGGGTTACGTCGTTTTTACCGACAACACTTACCTCAAGTAAAGAACATTTAAAAGAGGTAGCAAAAACATTAGGTGAGGTAAAAGATCAAGTTACAGGAGCTAAAATTCCTGGCATCTATTTCGAAGGTCCTTTCTTTACTGAAGAACATAAAGGTGCACAAAATCCTTCTTACTTTAGTGATCCAGATATTGCGACTTTCCATGAATGGCAAGAAGCTTCTGGCAATTTGATTAAAAAAATTGCATTGGCACCTGAAAGAGAAGGTGTAGAAGACTTTGTTAAACAAGTGAGCGAGGAAGGCGTCGTTGTATCTCTGGGACATAGTGATGCTACTTTACAACAAGCTACAGCGGCCGTGGAAGCTGGAGCTAATGTTTTTGTACATGCTTATAATGGCATGAGCGGTTTGAATCATCGGGAGCCAGGCATGGTGGGTGCTTTGTTAACGTTAAACGATGTGTACGCGGAATTGATCTGCGATGGTCATCATGTTCACCCTCAAGCAGCAGAACTTGCAGTGCAAAAATTAGGTTATGATCGTGTGGCTTTAATTACGGATTGTATGATGGCAGGCGGCATGCCTGACGGGGATTATATTTTAGGCGAGTTTCCAGTGGTGGTTAAAGATGGGACAGCCAGAATGCAAGAGGGGAATCTAGCTGGAAGTATTTTGCAATTAAAAGAAGGCGTTAAAAACGTAGTTGACTGGAATATTGCTACGCCAGAACAAGCTGTTGCAATGGGGAGTTTAGTTCCTGCAGTTAGTTCTAATATTGACGATGAATGCGGAAAGATTAGAAAAGACCGCGCCGCTGATTTTATCGTTTTGAACCCAGATATGACACTAACTGCTACGTATTTAGATGGCCAAGAAAGATATCGATCTTAATTATTAACAAAAAAAGATGACAAATGAGCGAATTGTTTCGTTCATTTGTCATCTTTTTCTTTATCTTTAATTTTCTCATGAACTTCCGTTAATGTGTCTTGCAAATCCTGTTCTTTTTCTTTTAACTCAGTTAAGTCGCTTTCGATTTCTTTTTCTTCCTCAATCTTAGGTGGACGTAGAATAGTATTTAAAAAGATGGCAACGCCAACTCCAATAAAGGTATCAACAATCCGATCGAGTGCTACAATAACTGATTCACCTTCAGGAGTACTTAAGGTGATCAAGATCAAAGTAGCAATGCCGGTAATGATACCGGAATTCTTGTCAATTCCGTCTTGAAAGATAACCACTAAAGCGACTAGTGTAGGTAACAAGACTAACTGTAAAAACAATGCGTGTGGTAAAAAGTGTTGCACCAAAAGATAAAACATAGCAGCAATACTGCCCACTGTATTGCCTAAAATACGTTCTTTTCCTATATTAACAGTTGACGACATATCTTGACGCAAAGAAACAACAGCTGTGATTGTTGCGATCAACGGATTATCTCGACCAAGTATATGGAAAAGCAAAACACAGAACACAACGGATAAAGCCGTTTTAAATGTTCTCATCCCAAGCCTAAATCGACCGATATGCATAGTACTGGTACTCCTCCCTACAAACCTATTTTACTCAATTTTGGCTAGTTTTTCCAGTCTTAGGCAAATAAAAGGGTTTAATTGAAATCGTAAATAAAAGATGAGAAGCTCCAAGAAAAATCTTGGAGCTCGATATTATTAGGCATTCCAAAAGCCACGCATCTCATCTAAGATTTGAATTACGTCCGTTGTTAATGGAAGAGTCGTATTTTCATGTCCTTCAATTGTTTCTATCATATTTTGCACTTCATAATTAAGCGCGTCTTCAGAGTTACCAGCTTCTATCACTTGTGTTTCACCGGTTCGATAAGTGATTTCTGCTTGGTCTGCTCGAGGATATTCGTTAATGGTAATATAACCTTTTTCATAAGCGACGATTCCTTTTTTAGGCATTTTTGCTTGAAATGAAAGATTAACCGAAGCCAATTCATTATGGTCATTTTTCAAAATGGTGATTGATTCTTCATCAACTCCAGTTTCAAAGGGGATCATCTCACTAAATAAAACAGTGGGAGCAGATGTTAAGAAAAAGCGTGCAAAAGAAACAGCATAAGTGCCAATATCTAACAAAGCACCTCCAGCTAAGTCAGGATTAAAGAAACGGTTCGTAGGATCTGGTTCTTTATAACTGCCAAAAGGCGCTTGGATCATTTTTAATTGTCCTAGTTCACCTGAATCTGCGATTTCTTTTAATTTTTGGTATAATGGCATATTGAAAATAGTCATTGCTTCTTGTAGTACTAAATTATTTTCTTTGGCCAAATCCATTTCTTCTTGTAATTCAGCAAGGGTCATTGTAATAGCTTTTTCACATAAAACATGTTTTCCTTTTTGCAAGGCTTTTGTGATATAGTAGTGATGAATATTATTAGGGACTGCAATATAAACCATGTCAATCTCTGGATTGTCTAATAGTTCTTCGATGGTTTCATAAGCAGAGGGGATTTCGTATTTTTGAGCAAAATCTTTTGTTTTTTCAAAATTTCTAGCTGCTACGCCTAAAATATTGCTTTGTGTACTTTCAAAATTATGGGCGAATTGGTGGGCGATATCGCCTGTTCCTATAATTCCCCAGTGATAATAATTGTGCATATTGTATCTCTCCTTAATAACGATGGTTTCTTGCCTCTATCTTAGTATAACAGATAGATCATAAAAATGACTAAAGATGGAATGAAAAGTTTTTAATTATTCAATGTTTTAAGTAAAATAGGTGTTGGAGGAATGTAAGATGAATGATGTATATATCGATTTAATTATTAGTACGATTATTGAAAATTTTGGTTCGGAGGAAGCCTTCTATCAAGATCGTTTAGGTATTTCACCAGAAAGATGGGAGAATTGGAAAAAAGGGTTCACCGGTTTATCACCGGAAGAAGTGCAAAAAATAAAAAACCTTTTCAGCGACTATGAATGGATGTTGTTACAAAAAGTATTGCGCCAAACCATTATTTATCCAGAAAAACGGACCTTTGCAGTAACAGAATTTCGACGTTTGAAAACGAAAATTGCTAGAAAATGGTTAAATATCGGGCTTGCGACGGTAGAAATTCTCAATACAACAGGAGAAAATGAGACAGGACAATATCTTGATTTACGTGTCACTATTGATTATGGACAATGGGGATACGACGATATTTTAAATTTCCGTTTACCTGCTTATATTCAACAACAAATTGACAATGAGCAAGTGGCTTTATTAGACTGGGTAAATGATAAATTGGAAGAAACATATAATTCATAATAAAGGAGGTGACCAATTTTTTGAAGCGCTATTTGAAATTTATCGTGGTAGGTATTGTTGGAATTAGCTTGATCTATGGAGTTAGCCGGTTAATAACACCAAAAGTAGAAGAGTCTAACGATCAAAAAACTGTCGCTGAAAAAACAGCAACAGGATCTGAGAAAGAGCAAAAAAATGACGATTTGCCTGATGTCTCACCTAAAGATTGGTCACTGATTTTGGTAGGCCCAGATGACCCTTTGGAACAAGATATTTCTTCTGATCAACTTGCGTATGTGCCAAACACGAATATGCAGCTCGATAAGCGCGTAATAGAATCTTATCAACAATTCAGTGAAGCGGCACAAAAGGCAGGGTATCCTTTAACTATTATCTCTGCCTATCGATCCATAAACTATCAAGAGCAGGTTTTTAATGGGCGTGTTGCCCAGTTTGAAAATCAAGGGATGGACGAAACACAGGCAGAAGAAAAAACAAAGGAAACATCTACCGAACCAGGACATAGTGAACACCATACCGGTTTGGCTTTGGATATTGTAGATGAAGGTTGGCAGCAGTCTAATCCGCAAAATGTTTTAGAAGCAGGATTTGGCAAAGAAGATAGTGCAAAATGGTTAGCTGAGCATGCAAGTGATTATGGTTTTATTCTGCGTTATCCTAAAGGTAAAGAAGATATTACCAAGATTAATTATGAACCCTGGCACTTTCGTTATGTGGGTAAAGATAATGCTGAATATATAGAAAAACATGAGTTGACGTTGGAAGAATACCTTGATCAATTAAATGAAAAGTAGGATGTGTATGGCAAGAAAAAAGAAAAAACAACTGAAAATGCCTGCAATCATTGGTGGTTTTCTCTTGATTCTATTAGGATTTGTCTTTTCTTTAGCGAGTTTAACTGATCCTGTGAGCGATAGTAACCCACTTGCACTTCAAGAAGATGAGGATATGACCAAACAAGAATTTATTGATCGTCTGCTTCCTCACGCTGAAGAATTACAGGAAGGTTATGGCATACTTCCTAGTATTATTATTGGTCAAGCCATTCTTGAATCTAACTGGGGGTCTAGTCAACTGGCGCATGAATATAATAATTTGTTTGGTATCAAAGCTTATGGAGATCAAGACAAGGTGAACCTTGAAACTAAAGAATATGTGAATGAGCAATGGGTGACGATTAAAGGCGAATTTCGTGTCTATAATTCTTGGGAAGAGTCCATGGATGATCATACGATGTTATTTGTAAATGGGGTTGATTGGGACCCGCAAATGTATGAAGACGTATTAACAGCTCAAAATTATCAGGAGGCCGCAGATGCGTTGCAAGAAGCTGGTTATGCAACGGATCCGGGCTATTCAGATAAAATAAAAGACGTTATTGAGAGGTATCAGTTAGACCAATATGATTAGAGGAGCTGATTTGAAATGAATGATCAATTTGTCCCTAATATTACTACCGAATTAAGAAAAGATATTGTTAAAGTCCCGGAAGCAATCCAAAAGGCCAGTGGGATTATTGTTTTTGGTAAAAAAATTCGCTCCATCATTTATACGACTGATATTGCGATTATTCGCAATACGGATGCTAACGCTGTTATTGCTGTCTACCCATTTACGCCCCATCCTGCAATTACCAAAAGTATCATCGAAGCAGCTGATATTCCTGTTTTTTCGGGGGTCGGCGGAGGTTTAACCCAAGGCATTCGCGCAAATTATATGAGTCTTTTTGCAGAAGCCCAAGGTTCTATCGGAGTTGTTTTAAACGGACCTACTTCTGTTAGTACTGTGCGAGAAGTTTGCAAAATAGTGGATATCCCGGTGGTTAGTACGGTAACAAGCGCCTATTCTTTAATTGAAGAAAAACTAGAAAGCGGCGTGAAAATCATTAATATTAGTGCTGGAGAAGAAACACCAGAAGTGGTGGCTTATTTCCGTAAAATGTATCCCGAGCTTCCTATTATTGCTACGGGTGGACCTAGTGATAAAAGTATTCGTGCAACAATTCAAGCAGGCGCGAATGCCATAACTTATACGCCGCCTTCTAATGGTGAACTATTTAGTAGGAAAATGGATCACTATCGTCAGCAAGAACTTGAAAAGTATAAAAAATTACATTGATTTTTCTTCGGAATGTAGTTTTTATTCAAAGCTATAAATACTAAGGAATAGAAAGACACTTTTTTGTT
>JAKDZT010000118.1 GCA_030462125.1 Tetragenococcus sp. | reverse complement strand
TATCATAGCTATAAAATGTAAACCCCGTTGGTTTGGTTTTTGTTCCATTGGCGCTTGTTTGTATTTCTACGTTGCCTTTCTTGCGTATTGGCACGGTAGCATCAACTCCTTTCTATTTATTCTTCAGTGATGTTTGCACTACGTGCGTTGGGATTTATGGTGATATTTTTAGGGTTATCGATTTCCCAATTAGGCATCGGGATTTCTTCGAAATTATCCGTCCAACCTTCGGGGATTTTTTCTTTATCATCGATATTTTTTTGTTGAAAATAGGTTGGTTCCATTGGATCTTCAATGGATTTAAAAATAGATTTTAACATTATTCGACCACCTCTACTGTACAAGTTAAACTGATATTTAAAAATCGATTAGGTTCGTAAGCAATATTATTACCATTATCATCTCGCAAGCGTTCCATTGTAATTGTATTGGCATAATTTGGATTATCGTCGCTGAGTATCATTGTAGTAAACGTGTTATTTTGCGAACCTTGAGCAACTTTTACATCTCTTGAGATAACTTTTAAATGTTTAGGCATGACAGCGACAGAGTTTGAGCTGCCTACTTCTAAACGGACTGTATTTTTTACTATGCCAAAAATATGACACAAAGAACCTATGCGAGTGTATTGCAAAACAGTACTTTCTACGTCCTCCTTTTCGCCAGGATTATAGTAATTCTCAAATCCTTTTTCCAAATTTAAAAAACCATGCTCAACAAAGTTTTCCATAGTGCCATTAAGGTTTTTAAACGATTCGTCTACATCAGCTTGGTTTGCTTTTTTATTTAGGTCAGTAGTATTTGCTTTACTATCTAGGTCAGACTTATCCGCTTTTTTATCAAGATCACTTTTGTCTGCTTTATTATTTAATTGTGTAGTAGTTGCATATTTTTCAAGTTCGTTTTTATTGGCTTTGTTTTCCTCGAGTTTAGTAATCGCTACTTCATGGTCTTTGCTTTTTACAAAGTCCCCGGTATCGATAGCTTTAAGAACATCATTTTTAGCACTTTCTACCGTAGTTACTGACTCATTCATCTCGGTTGTTGCTGTATCTTTGGCAGAATTAACAGCAGATATTGCACTGCTTGATTTGCTTTCTATAGATTCAGTAGTTTCAGTTTTTGTTTTCTCGATATCTTTTTTTGAATTCTCAGTAATAGTTTCGATATCTGTTTTTCCAGTATTCACAGATTGATTGATTTCTTTCTTACCGCTTTCGAGCGCGTTTTTCATTTCTGCGACGTAATCTGCGCCATTTTCAATAGCTTTATCAATATCGTTCACACGTTGTTGAATTTGCTTTTTCAACTGGTCAAACATACGAATATATTCAACTTTGGTAAAAGATGAAATTTTATTAATTAAAGCATCTGCAACTACGAACTTAAATTGTCTGAACACGGCTGTTTGGTTGTTTACAGGGTCGTTATCCACGTTGTTTACCGCAATATAGAGCTGACCCTTAACCGTTGTGGAGGTGCTAGCCTGTAAAAATTCTTTATCTAAAGTGATTTCAACAATGCCATTCATACCGTCTGACGGTTTTAGATCAAGAACATCTGATACACTCCCGTTCGAAGACTCAAAAAATGCATAAGCCATCATATTGTGTTTGTCAATTAATAAAGGCCCCTTACTATTACTGAGCTGGAACCTTAATGTGGCTGTATTTTCGTCTAAATTATAAAAACCAACTCCTAAATCAGAAATTGGTTTTAAATAAGGTTCGGATTTTAATTTAAATAAAGCTTTTTTATCTATACTCAATTTACCCCTCCTTACTGTGCCGTTTGGATGTAACGCCAGCCGTACTTATCAGTATGACCGCTTTCTCTGACTAATTCCCCGTTAGCAATAGTTCTGACAGCAGGTGCAGCATAGCCGGTATCAGCATTTAAACGATAAGCTGTCTGTACTGAAAAAGTATTAGATACGACTTCGTGTTTTATGACTGCGCCTAGGCTAACAAACCTTTCCGGCATGTCTTCGATTCTTCTTACATCATCTGCTTTAAAGTAATATTTACCAGACCTTGTAATATCTCTTAATTTTTTAATTTCTTTATCACCAACAACTGGTATGCCTGCTATTTGTTGCCAATCCCGCCAAGCAGGGTTACGATTTGTATCCAGTGTAGTAGAAAATTTACGGTCGGAAATATCTGTTACTTCAATAATGGCACGGTCGGCATTTGCTCCCGTGGCTTTTGTGGATCGAGTATAAACCCAACCCGTCAGTGTGCTTGCACCATAGGGAGCGTTTTTAACTTTTCCAACACACACTAAAAAGTAAAGCCCTGGGTCTTCTAATGCTTCGATTTCTTTTAATATATCTCCTTTATTATTAAAAACAAGAGTTGGCGTACCATTGTCCAGCATCGAGTTTTGCGCAGGTAGGTCGGCTATACCGTAGCCTTTGACTGTTGTTTCTTCCACTTTTACACCACTTTCAAAAAATCCATGACGTACGAGGCAAGCTTGCCCTTGGGAACATATTAGTTCGACCAAGTAAATTTTTCCTTTGTGTCGATAGAAATAAGTTCCTTCAGGTTCAAAAATATCCTCATCTGTTACACCTGCTTTTGCTAAACCAATGGCAGAAGATAGATCTTGTTTATCAAAAGTTATCCGTTTTAGTACATTACCTTCTAGATCAATTGCAGTCGTTACTGTGGTATGTTGCCCTTGAGATAAAAAGATAGTGTGGTCAATCATAATAAAGCTCTGTATTTTATAATCGCCAATGACGGCTTTTCTAGAAAAATTAAGCGTACGTACTAACTTTGGTTTTTGATTAAACACAGAATCTAGGTCATAGATATTAAATCCGCTAGACTTACTATTGGTATTTTGATTCGGATGGTCCGTTTTTACTGTAATAAAGTATTTACGGTTATTATCAATACCGGTTTTGTTGCTCATTTCCGTTTCAATTTTTTTGCTGTATTTATTGGTGTCAAAGTTGTAAACGACATACGCTCCACCGTGTTGATTAATAGGAATGATAAATTCTAGTTCGTTTAACGCATTGTGCCTAAAGGCCAACCCTTCGATATATCCTGCAACATCAAATGGCAATTGACGTTGCCTGATTAAAGAAATATCTTCCAAAGAATACTCGTAAATGGTTTTATCATTTACACTTCCTGTTGTTTGACGTACGAGATAAAACACATTATTTTTTTGATCAATAGCAAAACCTTGTGGATATTTTGTATCCCCTGATTTTTCCCTCGTCGGGACTTGTCCGATAGAATCTAGAATATCTAAATTGGATAGTAAAATATCACGAGAGTTTTCTATTGAATCGTCTACTTGATCTAATCTATCTGTCAACTTCGGATGGCTGTTTCGGGCGTCCACAACTTCTTGCGTTACATCGTCGGCCTTTTTATTTAAAGCATTTAAATCATAAGACAAGCGTTCCGATAAAACTTCATGTTCTGAGCTATCTATTGCCGTACGGCTGTCTCGTAATTCTTGCATACCATCTCCGTTATGTCCTAGAACTAAACGACTAATTCTGCCATTTTGATAATCTAACTCTTTTGCCACATCACGGTTTTTATAGTCTATACTTTCTGCACGGTGAGCATGATCTTTTTCTTCATGCTTTTTTACACTATCCAAAATAAATTGGTAAGAATCGGATAGTGTTTTAAAGTTAGATACGATTTTTTGTCTAAATTGTTGGTTTAAAGCAAACGGTAAGTCTAAAAATAACTTCACACTTATCACTCCTTCTCTTCTAATTTTTCTATTCTTTTGTTTAATGAATCAATAATTTCTTGTTGGCTGGCTATTGCTTCACTCATACTTTTTAACGTGTCGTTTAGATCCGGCTCTTCTAATCCTTGAATAGCTTGCACATGAGTGGCTGCATAGTAAGGTTCCCCGCCACTGTCTAGTGGATATTTAATTTCTGTTGGTTCATTCAATCATTACACTTCCTATCGATTCTGAGGCTAGTTGTGGCATAGAAAAAGATGACCCGCTTAGCGAACCGCCTTTAAATAATTTATTCATTTGTTTAATATTTTTGCTTGTCTGCTGTTGAATCTTAATGATGTCTTTAGCGCTATTACTAAACTCAACTTCCGCTGGTTGTCTTAACAATGGATAAGATTTTGTCAATTTAACTACTTCTAGATCAAGTTCCAGTCCAACCGGTTTGTGTATAAAATGGATTTTATGATTTTCTTGGATATTTTCATCCGTTAGATAATGCTTATCATCCATACTGCCTAAATAATTTGTAGATACTTCCACAGTTGGTTGATCATTCAATTCTTCTTTTAACCGTGCTAATAGGTCGTCCTTATTTAAGACGTTGTCATCAAAAACTGTAGGCGCTTCGGATAAACCAAAAGTATCTTTATTTGGCGACTCGTAATCAGCATAAACATGGTAAACATCTTTACCTTTAAGCACTGCTGTTAAGTCCAACACTTTAGATTTTTCTGTTTGCACATACATACAAGGATTAGATTTTTTATAATCTACACCGCTTTTAGCTCCTCTGAATACAGCTTTAAATGTATGTTTACCTTTAGATAAATTCTGTGCAATGATAATATTTTCTGTCACTGCATTTTTGTTATAGCATTCATAACTCCCTGTTTTATTGCCATCTAAATAAACATCTAACAAGCCACCTTTCGAACCTTTTTTAAGTGTCCACTCAAGCCGTTCATTCCCCCATTTACAGGTAAATTCTTTCGAATAACTGGCGCCGACTTTTTCTGTCCGCCAAGTACCTTCTTTAATAAAAGCACCAGAATAACTTAAATTTTTAGGCTTCATGGGATTGTAATTTTTCGTTTCTTGTTTATCCTTTTTCTTTCCATATCCTTGTATATAAGTTCGTATATCTGTGGTAGTAATTTGAACGTCTAATTCATCAGAATTATACTTATAAATCAGTGGCCAGCCTGCCATTTCATAAAATGATTCCGTATCATAAATGAGGATTTTTTTATTATCGGCAAAATAAATATAGTCAAAGAGCTCAGCGCCTTCTGAAAGGTATTCCATTCCGTTTTTTTCACCTAATTCATCAACAACGACACGTTTATCAAATTTTCCTTTGATTTGATAAGTAAAGCCTAATTCGTTATCTTTAAAACCAAAGTCGAGGTACTGTTTCAGGGTCATAGTTGGTTTAGCTTCGTCGCCCTCTGAGTTATCTTCTTCTTCATTATTGATTTCTTCTGATTCAATGTCCTTATTAATATAATGGTTCTGAAATTCCATAAAAACATGTTTGGCCATCACTTCATTGGAAACAATTGCCCCATCATATTGTATGGATGTGGACTTAACCACATAATCTTGTCCTTGCCATTGGAGAAGCATTTCATTCAATAAATTTTCGAAAATATCCGCATTTTGTGTGGTTTTAAATATCGTAAAACTAATGGACCGTTCGTTATTTTTTTCATACTCGTATTTAAACGAGCCAAAATCAAAGTCGGTGAGTATTTCGCCGA
>JAKDZT010000117.1 GCA_030462125.1 Tetragenococcus sp. | reverse complement strand
GTTTCCTTCGCGAATGTCTTCTAAATAAAGGGTAATCGGAAAATAGTGTGGAAAGATTGATGGTTAAATAATTATTCTTAGAACTAAAAATCGGATAAAAGTGTGGAAATCATACAAGTAAAGAATCAAGATACTATCCACATAAAATATACGTAAAAAAGAGTCTTGAAAAAGTTCAATGTTAAAAAACCTAAACAGTTAAAAAGACGGAATTTAAAACCAAGCGAAACATTTAATGTGTTTTGCTTGGTTTGTTTTATATGCTCAAATTTATTTTTAGTTCTTTTTTTCGGTTCTACGTCAAATAGTGTTGTTACAGTTAAATCACTTAAGGAAACGCCCCGGCGTTTCTTTTTTTTCTAAATAATTTGGCAGATATTTTGCTGAATTAAAACCCTCATCCGAAGGTGACGAAATGTTCTAAACCCAAAAGCAATCCGTTTGATGACCTTTATTAAATTGTTCTTACCTTCTAATTTTCCGTTAGAATAAGGATAAATAAAGGCATTAATAATTTCTTTTTGATGTTTTTGTAAATACAAGAGATCCTTCTTAAAATCCTTTGGAAGAGAGGTCTCTAAGTGAGTGAGACAGTCAAAAAAGCTTTGATAATCTCTTTTATCGAAATAGTCTAACAATTCTTGATAGATCTCATAACAGCTTTTAAACGACTCATCGACAGTCATTAGATGATCTATGACATCTGATTCAGTGAGATATCGTTTTTGAAACAAGGGGTATTGCTTTAAGATAAAATAATTGAGTTTACTATTTTTCTTCAGCAGAGTCCGCCAATACTTCTTAAATTTGCGGTAATTTTTCATGGCTTCAGAATCACTTTTTTTTAGTTGATTCATGGCTTTAATTCGCTGTTTATTTAACGCTCTAGTCAGTTGTTGAACCACATGAAAGCGATCAATAGAGATACGAGCATGAGGAAAGACGCGTTTCGTCACCACGCCATAGGCGGCATTCATATCCATGACAATATGGGAGACCTTGCGCCTCGCTTTAAAGGAAAACCGCATGAAATAGCGCTCCAGCTTATAGTTTCGTCGGTCATCAAGAATATCAAAAATCTTGCCAGTATCTGCGTCGCTGATAATAAAGCACATGGCTCCTTCGCAATCAGTTGTCCCTTTAAACTCATCAATCAATAAATGCTTAGGTAAATAATTTAGGTTGTGACAAGGTTCCTTAAAAAAGGAATCCAACACACGCTCGGTTGTTTTGGAAGAAACAAAGTAACGACTGGCGATATCTTTCATTGAAATTTTCTTTTTAAGGTCGATAGCAATCGCAAATTTTAATGACTGGGCTAAATAACAGTTTTCGGCTACATAATAGGTTTTAGCGGAAAAGGTAAGATGGCATTTTTTACAATAAAAACGTTGTTTATAGAGATGTAAATAGGTTGGCACTTCTTGATAAGGAAGTAATTGAATCCAACTGTCTTTAAACGAATGGCGATTGACCTCAGGGCAGCCACAATGCTCGCAATGAGATGGCTTATAAGTTAATTTTCCGGTAAAAACAGTAGACAATCGGCCTTTTACTCTTTCTTTTGACACGGCATTTTTGGGAAAAGAAATATTAGAATCTTTGATGTTAAGGATTTTTTTAATCATGCTATCTATGTTTTCATCTTTTGTTTTGATAAAATTGGTGTGGGACATTTGGTTGATCCTCCTATGATTTTGTTTAGCGATTTAATTATAGGACAACCAAATGTCTTTTTGTATCAAAAATTGGTGTCGCTACTTTTTGAGTAACAACACCAAATATTATAGAACCTTTTTTTCAAGTCTATACTTGTAATTCATATAAATAATAAGTATAATTTGTATGAAAAGTATCCTAAGTCATACAAGGAGGGACTAAAATGACAGCACCAAAAGGAAAGCATATCTTCGGAACTGTCAAAGTAGGAACAAAAGGGCAGATTGTGATTCCGAAAGAGGCAAGAGATGTCTTTAATATTCAGCCAGGAGATACATTACTTATGATGGGTGATGAACAACAAGGTATTGCACTGGTAAAACAGGATCTTTTTTTCCAATTTGCTAATGATATTTTAAATGCCAAAAAAATAGATGAAGAAGGCGAGGATGAGTAAATGACTGTTATACAACTGAACCAGCTGACAAAAAAGTTTAAAGATGTAATGGTTGTCAATCATCTTGAGTTTTCCGTTAAGAAAGGAGAATTTTTTGCTTTATTAGGTGAAAATGGGGCTGGAAAAACAACGCTGATTAGTATGCTTTGTGGAATCCTTGCACCTACTAATGGAGATGCAATAGTATTCGGAGATAGTATTTTAACCAACATGGAAAAAGTTAAACCAAAGATAAATATTTCTCCACAGGAAACTGCTATAGCAATGAACTTAACGGTACGTGAAAACTTGGAGTTTATAGCAGGTATTTATGGGTCTTCAAAAAGAGAAGCAAAAATCAAGGCATCTGAAATGTTGGAATTATTTCATTTAACGGAGAAGGAAAAAGCAATGACAAAAACATTATCTGGAGGTATGCAACGTCGATTAAATATTGCAATGGGTTTGATCACGAATCCTCAAATTTTCTTCTTAGATGAGCCCACATTGGGACTGGATGTTCGTTCACGTCGTGGGCTATGGGAAAATCTTGCGAAGTTAAAGGGGAGAACAACGATTATTTTAACAACACATTATTTAGAAGAAGCTGAGGCACTCGCAGATCGTATTTGTATTTTACAAAGAGGTTCATTAAAAGCACTTGGTACAGCTGATGAGCTAAAACAACAAACGAATGCAACATCATTCGAGGAAGCCTTTTTAGCCATTTGTGATGGGGAGGCAGATGTTTATGCTTGACTTTGCAGCACGCAATCGAAAAGAAATATTTCGTGACCCACTATCAATTATACTTGGAATCGCATTACCAATCATTTTTATATTTGTTTTTACAACTATTGAAAAGAATGCTCCTCTGGATATCTTTAAAGTAAATAATATTGCTCCTGGAATAATTGTTTTTGGTTTTTCTTTCTTAACAATGTTTTCCGCATTATTAATTGCAAAAGATAAACAGACTGCACTTCTTACCCGTTTGTTAGCTTCCCCGTTAAAAGTGTTTGATTATGTCCTTGGCTATGCGATACCAATGATACCATTAGCTGTTTTACAAGCATTTTTTTGTTATTTAGTAGCGATGACTGTAGGTTTATCTACTGATTGGATAGACCTTTTTATAAGTATCATAGTATTATTACCAACAGCCATTATCTCCATTTCTTTTGGTTTATTTTTAGGGGCATTATTCACAGATAAACAGATTCAGGGAATTGGAACCATTTACATTTTTTTAGTTTCATTTTCAGGTGGGGCATGGATGGATTTAACGCTTTTGGGTACGACATTCGAAAAAATCTCCTACACTTTACCTTTTGTTCACGCAATTGAACTATCAAGAGATATTCTAATTAGTAATTATTCTACACTCAGTGAACACCTTTGGTGGACAATAGGATATGCAATCTTGTCGTCAATTATTGCTATATTAGCTTTCATTAAGATCTGTAAAAGGTAAGAGAGCGTGGTAGAAAAATATTATATTCAGTAATTAAAATCAAGATTTGTAAAAGTAGATTTTTCATTCATCAATACAATTTTAGAAAATACGAGTTGAATAAATAAAGAGGGATCACAAATGCACAATAACATACTCAACCTACCCGATTTAAAAGTAATGGACATGGAGGAATTTGAGGATGATTATCGCTTTCTGGTTGAGACAACTGCTTTACCTCCTTTACACTGTCCGAAATGTGGTACTGTTGCAAACTTATACAAACATGGCAAGAAACAACAGTTGTTTTTTGATCTACCGATGCATGCAAAACGTGTCGGTATTTATGTCAAACGCCAACGCTATAAATGTAGGGAATGTGATGAAACCTTCTTTGAAAATCTACCTGATATGGATGTGAGTCGCTCTGTTACTAAAAGACTTATAGATTGGATTCAAGAAGCAAGTCTGGATAAAACATTCACCAGTGTTGCTGAAGAAATTGGTGTTGACGAAAAAACTGTTCGCAATATCTTTATTGACTACGTTGCTGAACTTGAAGAACAAACAGACTTTAGAACTCCCAAATGGCTTGGTATTGATGAAGTTCATTTACTTAAGAACTATCGTTGTGTCATTACAGATGTTGAAAACAAGACGGTAATTGACATTTTACGAAAACGTAATAAAGATACGGTTATCAGTTACCTATCAAGCCTCCAAGGCATTAATGATATCGAACTTGTAGCAATGGATATGTGGAATCCTTATAAAAGTGCTGTTAATACAGTGATACCATATGCCAAAATCGTAATTGACAAGTTCCATGTTGTTAAATTAGCCAATGAAGCCTTAGAGAAAATTCGAAAGGCTAACCGTCAAAATGTGTCAGCAAAAGAACGCAGACAACTTATGAGAGATCGTTATGTGCTTCTTAAAAGACGAAAAGATCTTAACGACTTCGATGATCAAATAAAGCTGCAAGTATGGACTGATAAGTTCCCATTACTTGGTCAAGCATACGAGCTTAAAGAGCATTTTTTTGACATTTATGAGGCTGAATCAATTGATGAAGCCTACAATCTATACCAAAACTGGCTTTCAAATATTCCTAAAGAATTAATGACATATTTTGAAGACCTGATAAAGTCAATGAATAACTGGGAAGAAGAGATATTCAACTATTTTGATTCCCCGATTACAAACGCCTATACTGAGTCATTGAACCGTTTAATTAAGACAATGAATCATATTGGTCGTGGTTACTCTTTTGAAGCCCTTAGAGCAAAAATATTATTTACACAAGGCTATCGTAAAGTTAAGAAGAAAAAGAAATTTAAAGAAGTTGAAGTTACTTTTGGAAAAATGTTACCTGATCAATTCCCAAATTGGAAACTAACTGGCTACGAATGGGTGTATGAAGAAATCTATGGTGCTGATTTTTCCACACTGACTAAGGCAATGGAAGAGGGGACTTTTTAACCCTCTTTCCACACGATAATCCGAATACCCCAATTTTCTAAAACCATTTGAGTTACAAAATCTGGGATTCCAATATCAACAACTGTAACTTCTCCACTATGTTTTTTGCTTTTACTTAACCCTTTTTTCATTAGGTGAAAACTGATTGTTCGGTCAGCCTGAATTGCCACTCCTAAAACTTTACCTGAGTCGGCATCTAAACCGGAAGGTGTATCAACTGCTAATGTTTGTTTTGAATAACGATTAATATTTTTAATCACCTGCTTAAAAATCCCTTTAACTTCACGGTCTAAACCAATTCCAAGTATTGCATCAATTGTTAGATCATTTGCTAAGAGTGAATTTTTCATCACCCAATGGGTGAAAAAATGAATCAAACAAATAGTTATTAGGACAACGTTAGTTACCATTATTAGAAAAAGTGTGAATTATTCAGGTATTTATAGAGAAATATGATATACTAAAAGTGTAAAAATAACTGTA
>JAKDZT010000116.1 GCA_030462125.1 Tetragenococcus sp. | reverse complement strand
AAAAAGAAAATAAAGCTTTTTTACCAATTGTGATAGAATAATAGATGGATGTTTGCCTGGAAATGAGGGATTCTAAATGGAAAAAAATTGGGAAAATAGACTAGCGCCTTACGAGCAAGCGGTCACTGAGCTTAAAGTTAAGTTACGAGGCATTCGTAAGGAATTTCGGCAAAAAAACGCACATGTACCGATCGAATTTGTGACAGGCCGCGTCAAACCAGTTGATAGCATTTTAGCCAAATCAAAATTACGAAATATTCCTTTGGACCAATTAGAAAGTGAAATGTCAGATATTGCGGGCCTCAGAATCATGTGTCAATTTGTAGAAGACATTTATGACGTGGCGGAAATTTTACGTAACCGTGAAGATATGAAAGTCATCGTGGAAAGAGACTATGTGACCAATAACAAACAAAGTGGGTACCGCTCTTATCACTTGGTGATGGAATATCCGGTGCAGCTAGTTGAGGGTCCTCGTGATCTTTTCGTTGAGATCCAAATCCGCACTTTGGCAATGAACTTTTGGGCGACCATCGAACATTCGTTAAATTATAAATATCAAGGCGACATCCCTGAAGAAATTAGCAACCGTTTGGTTCGAGCAGCAGAAGCAGCCTACCGATTAGACGAAGAAATGTCAAGTATCCGTGAAGAGATTCAAGAAGCGCAACATCTTTTCTCACACGGGAAGAAAAGTGAACATACAGCTGGTTACTCCAAAGAAAAACCAAGAAAGGAGCTGGACGATGACTAAAGGAAAAGTAGCAATCATGCACAATAAGCAAGAGTCTTCTTTTGCAGCGCAAAAAAAGTTGACGGCTCTTTTGCAAGAAGCAGATTATATTATTGATCAAAATGATCCAGATATTGTCGTTTCTATCGGAGGCGATGGGACATTCCTTTCTGCTTTTCATGAGTTTGAGCATAAATTAGATCATGTTCGTTTTTTAGGTGTACATACGGGTCACTTAGGTTTTTATACCGACTGGCGGGACTTTGAATTAGAAGAATTGGTGTCTAATTTATCAAACGATGAAAATCCGCCTATCAGTTATCCGTTATTAGACGTACAGGTTAAATATCATCAACAAGATGAACCACAACATTTTTTGGCCTTAAACGAAGCAACGATTAAACGTGCTATTCGTACTATGGTAGCCGATGTTTATATTAAAGACGAAATCTTTGAGCGCTTTAGAGGCGATGGGCTTTCGGTTTCTACGCCAACGGGTTCAACTGCTTATAATAAAAGTGTGGGCGGTGCTGTATTACACCCTAGAATTAACGCCTTTCAATTAGCAGAAATTGCTTCTTTGAATAACCGAGTATTTCGAACATTAGGTTCTCCGATTATCATTTCAGATAGTGAATGGCTAACGATTTATTTAGAAGAAAGCAGTGATTATTTGATTACGATTGATCGTTTTACAATTCAACATGATGGGATCGAATCGATTTCGTTTAAAATCGCTGATGAGCGCGTGCATTTTGCTTCCTATCGACACATGCATTTTTGGCGTCGTGTCAAAGATTCATTTATTGGAGAAGTATAAGTATTATGGAATTTTGTTTTGTATTTCAAAAGCACGAGCCACAGCGGCTCAAGTTTTTCTTAAAGGAACAAGGAATCTCAAAAGGGTTACTCGCAAAAATTAAATTTCAAGGCGGACAAATTTTTGTTAACGAACAAATTGAAAATGTATTATACTCATTAAAAGCAGAAGATCGTGTACGAATCATTACCCCTGACGAGGGCAGTCATGAAACATTGTTACCAGATAATGCACCGCTTGACATTATTTATGAAGATGAGCATTTGTTAGTGGTGAATAAACCTGCTGGAATTCCTTCCATTCCGGCACAGTATCATCCCAACGGCACGATGGCTAATCGCGTCAAAGCCTATTATCAGAAAAAAGGATACAAAGATCAAGTCGTTCACGTTGTAACACGCTTGGATCGGGATACTTCAGGATTAATGCTGTTTGCCAGACACGGGTTTTCTCATGCCCTATTAGATAAAGAACTACATAAGAAAAAGCTTAGCAAAAAATACCAAGCAATTATTTCTGGTGATTTAGCAGCACTTAAGGCTCATGATGTGATCAACTTTCCGATTTTGCGTGATCTTAGCTCAATTATTAAACGGCAAACAGGGACTAATGGCAAGGCCGCAGAAACTGAATACTGGGTCAGACAAAGAAATGAGGAACTTGCTCTAGTTGATATCCAGCTTCATACAGGAAGAACGCATCAGATCCGCGTTCATTTTTCCGCGGCAGGATTTCCTTTAGTTGGGGATGATTTATATGAAGGGTCCATGTCTTTAACGCTTCAAAGACAAGCCTTACATTGTGGGGAGTTGGAATTTACTCATCCTTTTACCCAAGAAAAACTGTACTTTAGACAAAAACTTCCACAAGATATGGAAAAATTAGTTCAAACAATTGAAACGAGGTGACAAGATTGGATGAAACACAAGAACTGGAAAACCGTTTTGCTCAATTAAGGGAAGATTTAAAAGAGAATAATTTATCCGATTTTCGAGAAAACTTCCTAGAGATGCATATCTATGAACAAAGTCAATTCTATCAATCACTAGATGAAAAAGAACGCCAACTTGTCTATTCCTATCTGTCACCCCGCGAGTTAGCAGAGATGTTTGACGTGTTTGAAGAAGATAATGAAAATATAAAAGATTATCTAGCTGAAATGCGCGCTGGTTATGCCAGTGATATGTTATCGCAAATGTACACCGACAACGCTGTAGACTTATTGAACACTTTGGATAAAAAACAGATGGGAAAATATTTGAGTTTGATGGATGCAGAGGATGCTGCAGAAATCAAAGAATTGTTGCATTACGAAGATGAGACTGCCGGCGCGATTATGACGACTGAATTTGTCTCAATTGTCGCTAATCAAACCGTACGTTCGGCTATGTATGTACTAAAAAGAGTCGCAAAAGAAGCAGAGACCATTTATTATACCTATGTCGTTGACCAAAAAAACTGTTTAGTTGGCGTTATTTCGTTGAGAGAACTACTTGTCAGTGATGATGATGAAATGATTGCCGATATTTTAAATGATCGGGTCATCTCTGTCCATGTAGGTGATGATCAAGAAGATGTTGCTCAAACTTTCCGTGATTATGATTTCCTAGCTTTGCCAGTTACTGACTATGAAGATCATCTATTGGGTATTGTCACCGTCGATGATATTATTGATGTTATCGATGACGAAGCGGCTAGTGATTACTCTGGTTTAGCCGGAGTCAATGTGGAAGAAGTCCATGAAAATCCTATTAAAGCAGCTTCCAAACGCTTGCCTTGGTTGATCACCTTGCTCTTTTTAGGCATGGCAACAGCGAGTTTAATTGACCGTTATGAGGCTCTTGTTAGTGAGGCCAGTATTTTGGCTGCATTTATAACATTAATTACAGGTACAGCCGGCAATGCGGGAACCCAATCGTTAGCTGTGGCTGTCCGCAGACTGGCTTTTAATGATAATAAGAAGAGTTACTTGCAGACGATATTGAGTGAAGTTTTAACCGGTTTGGTTACTGGTTTTATTACTGGTCTGACTATTTTAATTATTGTTTGGGTCTGGCAAGGCAATCCTATATTAGGATTTGTCATTGGCATGGCGATGTTGTGCGCAATTACAGTAGCTAACTTAGCAGGAAGCTTGATCCCGATGCTTATGGAAAAACTAGGCTTTGATCCAGCAGTTGCAAGCGGCCCGTTTATCACAACTTTAAGTGATTTAACCAGTGTCTTGATTTATTTTAATATTGCGAGTTTATTTATGAGTTATTTTATTAGTTAAAATGAAAAAAGCAAAAAAGCCTGTGCGCTTTTTTGCTTTTTTCTATTAGCTTATATTTTAGTTTTCTAAGGAAACGATGTTTGTGCCATGCACTTCATTTACACCTAGCTTACTAGCAATCTCTTCAGCATTTTCTGCGGTAACACCGCCTCCTGGTAAGATCGTGAGCCGGTTACTAGCGTAGTTGATTAAATCAACGAGGTGCTCGATATTTTCCGTAATTGATGTATAACTAGAACCGCCGTGGGTTAAAATACGGTTCACCCCATGTTCAACTAGCCAATCGATAGCTTCATACTGCCGTTCTGCTGGAATTTGATCAAAAGCCATGTGAAAAGTGATTTGTAAACCTGCTGCTGCTTCAATTAAACGTTCTAAAGCTTCTTCGTCTAACCAGTTAGCAGGCGTCAAACAGCCCAAAACGATGCCATCAATATCCATTTTTTTAGCTTCAATCACATCAGTTTCCATCATCCGTAACTCAATATCGTTGTAGATAAAATCGCCAGCTCTTGGTCGAATCATCACCATAACTGGAACTTCTTTTTCGCTAGCATATGCAAGACTTTCTTCAATGACACCTGTACTTGGTGTAGTCCCTCCAACACTCAGATTATCGCAAAGTTCAATGCGTTTGGCTCCGTTAGCGATAGCCGCTGGAATATCAGTATAATTTTCTGCACAGAATTCTTTTACTAACATACAGATTCTCCTTTATTTTATAGTTTCACCTAGCATTTTAGCACGAAATTATGCTAAAGTATGAAGAAATGAGGAGAAGATGATGAAGAAAAAAATCGAAAAAGGTCAAGAATTTATTCATACTTATAGTCATTTATTTCAGTGTCCAATCTGCCAAGCAAGGATGCAAGCCAGGCAAACGAGCCTATGTTGTAGTAACGGCCATCAATTTGACCTTTCCAAAAAAGGAACTTTATATTTTTTAAAGCACCAAGCCAAATCAGAATACCAGAAAAAAATGTTTGAACATCGTCGGATGATGATAAAAAGCGGTATGTATCAACCACTTTTAGCGTTTTTAGCAGCCTATTGCGAAGATGAACGAATCTTAGATGTCGGTTGTGGCGAAGGTAGTTTTTTACAAGAAATTGCTGAAGCAGTCAACCTCCAAGCAAGCGTTGGTTTTGATATCGCTAAAGAAGCGATTTATTTAGCAACGGAGGATACACATGATATTTTTTGGTGTGTCGCAGATCTAACCAATTTACCCTTTGCTAATCAAACTTTTTCTACAATCTTAAATATATTTTCCCCGTCAAATTATGCTGAATTTCGGCGTGTGTTGCAAAAAGAGGGGCAAGTAATTAAAGTTGTCCCTCAAAGTGGTTATTTAAAAGAGTTAAGAAAAGCTTTCTATCCTGACGATGTTACTAAGCAAAACTATTCCAATGAACAAGTTGTAAAAAAATTTGAGCGATCTTTTTCTTCTGTAGTATATAAAAGGCTCACTTATTCCTTTGCAGTCCCAGAAGATAGACGTTGGTCTTTATTAGAGATGTCCCCATTAGAGTGGGGCGTTTCGTCTGCGCAAAAAGAAAGCATAAGTCAAGAGACTTTAGAAAAAATCACAGTTGATTTAGATATATTAATTGGAAAAAATGAATGAAAAAAGTTTGAACTTTTTGTTTTAATTTCTTGCATTCATGACATGACTTTGTTATATTGGATGAAAGTTGCCTTTTCATTGGTTTTTATCAGCATCCTGTTCTGATAAAAGTTAGTGAAAAGAACT
>JAKDZT010000115.1 GCA_030462125.1 Tetragenococcus sp. | reverse complement strand
TCTGCCTCATTATATCAAGGCTTATCTCCCTAATTTGGTGTGCGAAACTTGAGTTTATTACTATCGTTTGATTAGATAGTAAAAAGCCTCTTATTTACATTGTGACTGATAGCATTTATTCCAGTTGCTTACTTGCGAACCGCTATTTATTATGGAAAAGATTGTGCCAGAGTCCTTTTTTTTCACTCGTGTTTTGTGACTCTTGTGTTTTATCATCGGAAAATTTTTCAACAATATCAATGGTGTCTTCGTTTACTGCTTTATCAGAGACGACTAACAGACCGCTGTCGTCATTTTCGTTTAAATCAGTGTCGACCACGGTGAATTTAAGATTAGCGTTCATAACGATTTGTATATAGCTTGTTTGCAGTGTTTGATTGACGTTACCATTAATTAAAACACTAGCTTCAGGATAATCAGACAAATGCTTTTCTAATTTTTTTTTATTACTGTCTTGCTTCATTTGTTGGATAGTCATGCGAATATAAACACGTTCGCGAAAAGTTCCTAAAAATTTCCTTTGTTCATCAGGATTTACAGATGGGGTACCGTACATTCCTTTATCTAAATGATTTTGCAATTCATCGCTCATGGTTACCCTCCTAGATAATTTGTTGCCCTTATTATAACATAAGCCGTTTCTTTTTTTAAAATGCTTCACAATTTCTTGAAATTGCGTATAATAAAGGATACTTTATATGGAGTAGGTGATGTTTATGGCACAGCATAATAACAAAAACTACATTTTGGCAAAAAATAATGAACTAGAAACAAAGCGACTGCTGCTTCGGCCGGTCACACTTTCAGATGCAGAAGATATGTATGAATACAGTAGCGATAGCCAGACGACTCGATTTGTGTTTGAAACACACCAAACGTTATCAGATACCCAAAATTCGATCGCTGATTATTTTATGGCGGAACCGTTAGGTAAGTTCGCCATTGAGTTAAAAGAACAACAAAAGATGATCGGGACAATCGACCTTAGAGTAGAGATGGAGATTGGTGTAGCCGAATTGGGGTATATTATCAATAAAAAGTATTGGGGCTTTGGTTACATACCAGAAGCTTGTCATCGGTTGCTTACTCTCGGTTTTACCGATTTAGATTTGGTCCGAATTAAAGCAGCACATGATAAAAGGAATGCTAACTCAGGACGTGTAATGGAAAAAATTGGTATGACAGTTGATAGTATTATAACTGAGGCTAGAAGGAATTTAGGACAGCTAAAAGGGCAAGTGTTTACAGAAGTTACACGCAGTATAACAAAGACACAGTGGGAAAAGCTTAAGCAATAGAAGAAGGGACCTTTTTTGGGAAAATTAGCAGTAATATCAGATTTGCACGCGGATATTAATCAGTTTAATGAAGAGTTATATCTTATACGGGACTATCTGGAAAAATTAAATGTGACGCACGTTCATTTTGCAGGCGATGTGGCAAATAAAGTGGAAAAAACGCTCGAAATTGTCAGCTTTTTCGATCAAAAAATACCGACGACTTTTCATTGGGGCAACCATGAGATGGCAGATATTGGACAGCAAATAAATTTTGAAGATTTTAATGATTCTCGTTTTTTAAATTTTAAATCGAAAGAGTTGACGGAATCGACTGTTTTATTAGGAGTAAACGGTTGGTATGATTACAGCTTTGTTCCGCAGGCTGATAAAAAAGAATACCGTCGAAAAAAACAAGCCTATTGGTATGATCGTTTTATTGAGCGCCAAGGCTCAGATCCAGAAATTACGGCTGCGGTTTGTCGCCGCTTGAAAAAAACGCTAAGTAATATTGCGAGTACGAAAGACATTATTTTAAGTACACATTTTGTTCCTAAAGAAGCCTTTATTATCGAACATGGCGAAAAATATGCGCGCTGGAATCAGCTCAATGCTTTTTTGGGATCAAAAGAATTCGGTGCGGTGTTGGATGAATTTCCTAATGTGAAACAAGTTGTTTTTGGGCATACGCATCATCGCTTTCCTGCACAAAAGTTGCAGGGCACTCTCTATCATTGTCGACCTTTTGGTTATTATTATGAATGGTTTCTAACGCGCTCTTTCATATTAACGAATCATTTAGCGCCTAACTTTAATCCACTTAAAGCGCGAACCCTTGTAAAACACTATCCTAAAGCCTTTAACGAGTATAAGCAACGTTATATTCTGGATGAACTACAGCAAGGGATGGTTTTACTTGATTATTGAACAAAAGTAGGAGGATTTATGTTTACCCAAGAAAGTTTTGAAGTTTTTGAAATTGATGGCTTAGAAGAACGAATGGCTGCGATTCGTGAAGAGATCCAACCAATTTTTAAATCATTAGATGAAACGATAAAAAATGAATTAGAAAAAGAACTTGATGATCCTTTATTTATCCATATTGCGCAACATCGCAGACGTAGTGTTTATCCACCAGAAAATACCTGGTCAGCTATTAGTAGTAAAAAAAGTGGTTATAAAATGGAACCTCATTTCCAATTGGGCATTTGGCCTGAGTATGTTTTTATGTACTTGTCAATTATTGACAAACCGCCAAAAAAAGAAAAAGTGGCACAACAACTTTTGGATCACATCCTTTTGCTCACTCAATTGCCTGAAGGAACCGTAATGAATACAGATCATACAAAAAACCATTATGAGTCTATTAAACAAGCGGATGTTAGACATGCCTTAGAGCGTTTAAAAAAGGTGAAAAAGGGTGAATTCCAAATTGGACGAGTCATCACCAAAGATAGCCATTTATGGCAAGAGCCAGAAAAAGCACTGGAATACATGCTAACCACTTATCGTTCTCTTATTCCATGTTATCAATTACTCCAATTTTAATAAAAATGTCAGCACTTTTCTTCACGTGCTGACTTTTTTATTTAGGAATTGAAAAATTTTTGTGGTAAACGACGGATTAACAAGACGCTAAACCAACCAGAACAAATTGCTTTTATAATTTCTGGGAATAAGAAACCAAGAAAACCCGTGGCAAATGTAGCAGGCCAGTTCATGTCAGCGGCAAATTTGAGCCAAATTGTGCCGAAAAAAAGCGCAACAAGAAAGCCAATTAAATTCGCGCTAATTGTTCCAAAGTAAGTGTACCCAGTGTACTTTATTATGGTTCCAATAATGAATGAGGTAAAAATAAAACCAATCAAATAGCCACCTGTAGGACCGAATAAAGCAGCCACTCCACTAGCTCCACCCGCAAAAACGGGTAAACCAATGAGTCCAAGTAAAAAGTAAATTAAAACCGCCCAAGTACCGACTTTTCTACCTAATAAAGTCACAGACAAGCCGACAATAAAGGTTTGTAGACTCCAAGGAACCACACCGATTGGGATAATGATTTGAGAAAAAATAGCAATAATACCAGCAAAGGTTGCTGCCATTAGTTGTTCATGTAAAGTTAATTTCATCCGTAACACCTTTTTATAAATTTATGAGTATAATTTTAAATAACATGATAAAAATATATCACAACGTTAACTTGTAGTAAATAAGAGGTTAACAAAATAGAAGCTAAACATGCGGGTAGCTACTTATTAATTCTATCGTTTGTTTGCCTGTTTTTTGACAAAGCTCGGTTAATTGGATATAAAGCAGGGGGTCGTTTTTAAATAAAAAAGACCAAAGCCTTGTAATATAAGGCTTTGGTCTTAATGTTAAAATCTTATAGCAATTGGTTGTAGTATTCAACAACTAATGATTCATCAATATCAGGTGTCAATTCTTCCCGTTCTGGTAAACGAGTTAATGATCCTTCTAATTTTTCATCATCAAAACTAACAAATGCAGGCGTACCTACGATAGATTCAACAGCTTCATTGATGGCGCTCATTTCTTTTGATTTTTCGCGTACGCTAACAACTTGTCCTACTTCTACATGATAAGAAGGGATGTCTACGCGTTTGCCATCAACTGTAATATGACCATGGTTTACTAGTTGACGTGATTGACGACGAGTCGTTGCTAAACCTAAACGATAAACCACATTATCTAAACGTTGTTCTAGTAAGATCATGAAGTTAACCCCATGCTTACCTTCTTTAATTTTGCTTGCTTTTGTAAATAATGTACGGAATTGACGTTCAGTTAGTCCATACATACGACGCAATTTTTGTTTTTCATTTAATTGCAAACCGTATTCAGAACGAGCTCCACGACTAGTAGGTCCATGTTGCCCTGGTGGGTAAGGACGACGATTTAATTCTTTTCCAGTGCCGGATAGGGAAATACCTAAACGACGGGAAACTTTCCAAGATGGTCCGGTATAACGAGACATTTAAAATTCCTCCAATTCTTTTTTGGAGTAAAATAATCCGATGAAATATTCATAACCCGTGTAGTTCGCTCTTCAATCTTCACCTTTGCAGCCGCGGCTACGCAATTGAACCTCATAAGGCGACGAACTGGTGACGAATTATTATACTTCTGCTGCATTATTTTACACGAAAAGTATTATACCTTGACATTAAGCATTCTGTCAAGGTATTTTCCGCGTTCCAATAGTTTTTAGTTTTAATTTATGGCATTATTTTTTGAATAGCAAAGAGAAAAATCCATAAGGTAGACAGTAAAAGTATGAGGTCGTTTTCAAAAAGGAGATGTTATTTTTTACTTCTTACCTTTACAAATCCGTTTGCGCTCATTAAAATAAAAACATTGGCCAACAATAATGTTGAGTAAATAGTAAAGGCGGGGAAAGTATGAATCCGGTATCAGAATTATTTGAAAAAATAGATGCCTCCATTATAAAAAAGGTGAATTTAATTGAAAGTAGTTATGCGCGTTATGCTGCTCGTGCTATATTAGCCTGTTTATTTTTAACCTTGGGAACGGCAATTGCTTTTGGTACTGCAATGAAAGCAGAAGAGGTCGCTCCAGGTTCTGGTAAATTTTTATATGCATTTATGTTTAGCTGGTCTTTAGTGATGATCCTATTTATGAATGCAGAGCTAGGAACATCAAACATGCTTTACATGACAGTAGGTGTATACCGCAAAAAAATAAATATAAAAAAGGCGAGTAAAATTTTATTTACTTGTATCTTATTTAATTTAATTGGTGGTATCTTTTTTGGTTATTTAATTTCATTAACAGGAACTTTTCAAAATTTGCCAGCGGACAGCTTCATGTTTACTTCGCTTGCAGATAAATTGGAAAAAACGACGCTTCAAATTTTCGTTGAAGGGATTTTTGCTAACATTGTGGTGAATACCGCAGTTTTAGTTAGCTTGCGTATGAAAGATGATGCTGGTAAAGTTCTAGCAATTATTTTCATTATTTTTATTTTTGCCTTTTTAGGACATGAACACGTTATCGCTAACTTCCCGGCATTTTCATTAGGTTATTTTGCTTCAAATGGGGCAATGGCTACCATGACTGCTTCTAATCTTATTCATAATCTTGTATTCGCATTACTGGGGAATTATGTAGGCGGTGGTTTAGTCATTGGGATGACTTACGCCTGGTTAAATAATACTTCAACGGATTATGTAGATTGATCTTAGATAAAATATATGGGAATATTCTGAATATTATTGACAAGGGATTGTAGGTTTGCTATGATCCTTTATAACATATTAAAAACACATCGATAAAGAAAGTAGAATTTGTTTGGA
>JAKDZT010000016.1 GCA_030462125.1 Tetragenococcus sp. | reverse complement strand
TAAGAACGACAAAGTAGTGTGGTTAATTTGAGCTAAGCACGTAAGAATGACAAAGCTATGAGCTTAAATGAAGAAAAAGGACAAAAAAAGCCGGTTTAAGATAGATTAAGCACATAGGAAAGTAAAAACAGTGTGGTAAAAAGGAAATAAGCACGTAAGAATGCTAAAGTAGTGTGGTTAACCTGAGCTAAGCACGTAAGAATGCCAAAGTTATGAGCTTAAATGAAGAAAAAGGACAAAAAAAGCCGGTTTTTAAGATAGATTAAGCACATAAGAAAGTAAAAACAGTGTGGTAAAAAGGAAATAACCACATAAGAAAGTAAAAACAGTGTGGTAAAAAGGAAATAACCACATAAGAAAGTAAAAAACAGTGTGCTAAAATTCCCTTAAACACACTAGATTTAAAAACTAGTGTGTCTAACCTAAATTTTTGTTGCAAAAACGAAATGTCGGCTAAAGTTTTGTCACTTTTCTTTGTGCCAAATCTCTATCTAGATTCAATTGAAAGCCTTATCAAATTCACTTAGACTGAAGGTGTAGAAAAAGTAATTATTTTGAGAGGAGAAGAAAAATGGCGCAAGGAAATAAAGGAATTAAGGCCAAGGTACAACAATTAGGTAGTAGCCTAAGTAGTATGGTTATGCCTAATATTGGGGCGTTTATTGCTTGGGGTGTTATTACTGCACTATTTATTCCCGATGGTTTTTTACCTAATGAACAATTGGCTTCAATGACTGATCCTATGATCACTTATTTATTGCCACTGTTGATTGGATATACTGGTGGGAGCATGATTCACGACCAACGTGGTGCAGTTGTTGGTGCCATCGCAACGATGGGGGTTATCGTCGGCTCGGATGTGCCCATGTTTATTGGTGCGATGATAATAGGTCCTTTAGGTGGTTGGTGTGTAAAGAAATTTGACGAAAGATTCAGTGACAAAATTCGTGCCGGCTTTGAAATGTTAGTAAATAACTTTTCTTCTGGGTTAATTGGTTTTGCTTTAGCAATCATTGGTTATTATGCAATTGGACCGATTGTATCGACTTTGACAGAATGGTTAGGTTTAGGTGTAGCGACAATTGTTCAAGCAGGTCTGTTACCTCTAGCAAATATATTTATTGAACCAGCTAAAATTTTGTTCTTAAACAATGCGATTAATCATGGAATTTTGACCCCACTTGGAGCTGAGCAGTCGATTGAAACAGGAAAGTCGATTTTGTTCTTACTTGAAGCAAACCCGGGACCTGGTTTAGGGATGTTATTAGCCTTTACGATGTTTGGTAAAGGCTCAGCCAAAGCATCTGCACCTGGTGCGATTTTAATTCAATTTGTAGGTGGGATTCATGAAATTTACTTCCCATATGTTATGATGAAACCCCTATTGTTTTTATCGGTCATTGCTGGTGGGATATCTGGAACCTTTACTTTCCAATTATTAGATGCTGGCTTACGTTCTGCCGCCTCGCCAGGTTCCATTATAGCCGTATTAGGATTAACTCCGCCCAATAGTTATCTTGCAGTGATTTCAGGTGTAATAGTTGCTACCATCGTTTCCTTCCTAGTAGCAATGGTCATCCTCAAATCTGACCATTCAGAGGCTAGTGAGGAGGACTTGGCCGCCCAACAAGAAGCTGTGCAATCGGCTAAACAAGAAAGTAAAGGCCAAGATGCAACAGCAAAAGACACAGGAGACGTGGAAAACGCTGAATTGCGCAAAGTGAACCAAGTGGTGTTTGCCTGTGATGCCGGCATGGGGTCTAGCGCGATGGGGGCTTCTGTATTACGAAAGAAAATGCAAGAAGCCGGTATCGAGTTGCCCGTAACGAATTCTTCGATTGGGAAATTACAAGACGACCCTAATAAATTAGTGATTACTCAAAATGAATTACACGATCGCGCAGTAAAAAAAGCCCCATCAGCTGAATTTGTTTCCGTTGAAAACTTCATGGATAGTCCACGTTATGGAGAAATTGTGGAACGAATGAAAAATGAAACTACACAAGCAGAAAGCAAAGAAACAACAGCTACGGACACATCTGATACGACTGAAGTAGAAGATTTGTCCCTAGGTAAGGTTGAACACATTGCTTTTGCTGGCGAAGCTGGTATGGGCTCGAGTGCGATGGGTGCTTCGGTCTTGCGCAATATGTTGAAAAAAACAGAGTTGGCTATAGACGTAAAGAATATAACCGTTGATCAATTAAATAACGATACGCAAACATTGGTTGTTACCCAAAAAGACCTTTATGACCGGGCTCATCAACAAGCACCTTCAGCACAATTTATGACAGTAGACAACTTTATGGATACTGACGTTTATGAAGAACTTGTAGAACGACTACAAAAATAATTATAAAAATTGTCGATTGGATAAAAGTTTAGCAGTACAATGAAAAGAGGAATATAGCCAAAAAAAGATAAGGCAACTTCTTTATAAGCAACTACAGCAAAGATTTAGACGGTTGTCGTGCTTGCAAAGAACAGCCTTATCTTTGCTTTTTGGCTTAGTAGGGGAGGTGAATTTGGTGTATTTTTCCAGTCGGGAAAAGAAGTTACTAAAATTGTTGCTGGAAAATAGTGCAGGCATATCGGCGCAAAACTTGCAAGAGCTTTTACAAATCAGCAAGCGGACGTTTTATCGTGAGCTTTCAAGTATTGAAAAAACGATCAAACCGCAGAATGCGCAAATTATAAACGAGCGTAAAACGGGTTATCGTTTAGTAGGTGATACAGAGGCTCTTGATGCAATCAAACAAGAAGTACAAAAAAACCAAGGACTTGCATTTGATAACGTAGAACGACAAAGCGCTCTGGTGGTCCATTTATTATTAGCGGGAAAAGAAGAGATTGTGGAAAGTTTAGCGTTAGATTTTGCTGTTAGTCCTACCACCATTCATAGCGATTTACAACAAGTGGAAAAAAGTTTAGCCGAATATGGGCTCTCTTTACACCGTAAAAAAGCTCGCGGCATTTTGGTTGCCGGACCCGAAGAAAAGCGACGACAGATCCTGAGTAATATTATCTATAGTGATGTTAATGAATATGAATTTTTTTCTTATTTGGCCGAGTTGACTGATCCTGATGAAAACTTGCCGTCGTCTAATTTCTTTTTGAATTTCATTTCTCCACGTTGGTTTTATTTTGCGAAAAAAACAGTGCTTGAAAAAACCAATAGTCTTTTTATCGAGGTAACAGATAATCAATTACAACAAGTGATTACCAGCTTGGCTTTATCTCTCGAACGAATGAATAAGGGTCATTGGATTGAAGGAGAAATTAGCGAGGACAACCTTTCCTCCGGTGTAAAAAAGCTGGCGGAACAAATTATGGAAGAAATAAGAAAACAGACGGATTTGTCGATCCCCTCCATAGAAATTTTATTTTTTGGCAAACAGTTAGAAGGAGTAAATTATAAAAAACCGCAAAATATCTTTTTAGATAATTTTGATGTCGAGCTTTCTTATCAGATAAGAGAACTCATTCGGTTGGTTTCGCAGCAAACACAAAAAGACTTTCGTAAGGACGACACCTTATTTTACGATTTATTAACTCATTTATCTGCGGCGTTTAAGCGGATTGATAATCAAGCGCAACTAACCGGAAATCCTTTACTAGAAAAAATTTTGACGGAGTACCCGCAATTAACAGAAATAATCAAAGAAAACTTGCAACAAATCTTCACGGATCATCAAATGTTTTTGCAGGACGAACTAGCTTACATCGTGATTCATTTTGCGGCTGCTATGGAAAGAAATCCCGTACAAAGGGAACTTTCTGCTTTAGTTCTTTGCTCTAGCGGTATTGGCACCGCTAAAATTTTAGAAAGTCGCATCCATAAATACATCCCTGAAATTGAACGAATTGAAATCGCCAAAATTTCACAGATGAGCCATATTGATTTTAAAGAATTTGATTTAATTCTTTCGACGATTTTCTTACCCGAATTCTCTTTGCCTTATAAAGTGATTTCGCCCTTATTATTAGATGATGAAATTCGGGAAATCAAACAAGAGTTAAAAGAGAAGCAATATTCCAATAAGCCACTAGCTGCTAAAAAGACGGATCAAACGACGCAAAATGAATTTGCCCAAGTTTATGAACAAATGAAAGTTGCCAATGAACTGTTAACACAATTTTCCATTAAAAATGTTACGACGCGACAGACCTTGGAAAAGACATTAGATGTGATTTTAGCGGAATTAGCGGGCGTGGTGGTAGAAGATTATCAAAAAGTTCGAGATCTGCTCATAAATCGTCATCAATTAGCGCCGATTGGTATACCCAATACCCATTTTGCTTTATTTCACAGCGCAAATAGCTACGTTAAAAAGCCTTATTTTGCGATTTTTGATTTATCACGTTCTGTGCCTATATTAGGCATGGATAAAAAACCAATGGAACTCACGCGTTTATTGCTTATGCTAGCACCTAGTCATATGTCTGATTCAGAAGAACGGCTTTTAGGCAAAATCAGCACTTCAGTTATTGAAAGTGACGTCAACATACAAACCTATCAATACGGCGATGAAGAAGCGATTTATGAACGGATTAGTTCCTTATTTATTGATGAAATTAAAGAGCCAGAGGAGGAATAAGAAATGGAATTACAAAAAGAGATGATTTTGTTGAACCAGACAGATCAAACGCCTGAAGAAGTCATCAGAAAAAGTGGACAATTGCTGGTGGATACAGGATGTGTGGAAGAAGCTTATGTAGATGCGATGGTCGAACGTGAAAAGATGGTATCTACTTATATGGGCAATTTTATTGCCATCCCACATGGCACCGATGAAGCCAAAGAATACGTCAAAAAAAGTGGGATCTCGATTGTGCAAGTTCCACAAGGAGTGGATTTTGCTACAGCGGAGGATGAGGAAGAAAAACTTGCAACAGTGATTTTTGGTATTGCTGGTGTGGAAAATGAGCATTTGGATATCCTACAAAAAATTGCCGTCTTTTGTTCGGATGTGCAAAACGTTGTCAGGTTGGCGGATGCCAATTCAGAAGAAGAAGTTAAATCATTACTAGAGGAGGAAGTAACAGCATGAAAGCAACACACTTTGGCGCTGGAAACATTGGACGAGGATTTATCGGGGAAATTTTACATCAAAATGGGTTTGCCATCGATTTTGTCGATATTAATGAAACAATTATCAATGCCTTAAAAAAAAGAAATAGCTACGAAATCGAATTAGCGGCTGAAGAGAAAAAACAAATTACGGTGGATCAGGTGACGGGCCTTAATAATCAAAACGAACCCGAAGCAGTGATTGAGTCCGTGGCAACTAGTGATATTGTGACGACAGCCATTGGCCCCAATGTTTTGCCCATTATTGCAGAATTAATCGCTAAAGGTATCCAAAAACGTCGGGAGAATGGGACGCAGACGTCAATTGATATCATTGCCTGTGAAAATATGATTGGCGGCAGCCAAACGTTATTCGAAAAGGTTCGTCCATTTTTGACGACTGAAGATTTAGCTTATGTTGATGAATATGTAGGCTTTCCTAACGCTGCGGTGGATCGCATTGTGCCGCTGCAAGAACATGAAGATCCATTATTTGTTTCGGTGGAACCTTTTTGTGAATGGCTAGTGGATGACACGCAAAGTAAAGCCAAACAGATCCGTTTGGATAATGTGGGCTATGTCGCAGATCTGACGCCTTATATTGAACGTAAACTTTTTTCTGTGAATACTGGACATGCCACTACGGCTTATACAGGGGCTTATTATGGGTATATTACAATTGGTGAGGCTATTGCAGATGAACGTGTGTTAAATCAGTTAAAAGCTGTTTTGCAAGAAACTGGCGATTTACTCATCACGAAATGGGATTTTTCACGAACACAACACGATCAATACAGACAAAAAATTATTGACCGCTTTAAGAACCCTTATATTTCAGATGATGTGTCTCGTGTCGCACGTACCCCAATCCGTAAGTTAGGCTATGACGAGCGCTTTATCCAACCTATCAGAGAAGCTAAAGGATATGATTTGTCCTATCAAGCTTTAGTGGATGTGGTTGCCTTGATTTTCCAATATAATAATCCAGAAGATGAAGAAAGTGTCCGTCTACAAAAGATGTTAAAAGAACAATCTGTAAGCGAAGTTGTACAAGATGTGACTGGTTTGACGGATTCTTCCATTATAAATGAACTTGTGGAGAAAATCCCTAGCAAATAGCCTTATGCAGCGGAAACGAATTTTGCATTTTATAAAGAATCATGCTAATATTGGTGTATACCAAAAATACATGCAAGGGAGATTTTTTCATGGATGTTATGCGCGTGAAAAATGCCGATGAAGGCGGTAAAAAAGCATTTGAAATACTTAAAAAAGGTATTAATAATGGTGCTGATACTTTTGGCCTAGCAACCGGTAGTACACCAGAAACAATGTATAGCTATATGATCGCAAGCGACCTAGATTTTTCTGATAAAGTGTCTGTTAATTTAGATGAATACGTTGGTTTGGATGGCAACGACGAGCAAAGTTATCGTTACTTTATGGATCAACACTTATTTAACCACAAACCATTCAAAAAAACCTATGTCCCTAACGGAAAAGCAACTGATTTAGACGCCGAATGTCAGCGTTATGATGGCGTTATCGCAGACAATCCGATTGATATCCAAGTTTTAGGCATTGGTCAAAATGGACATATTGGCTTTAACGAACCTGGAACCTCATTTAATGCCACGACACACGTTGTAGAGTTGACAGATTCAACAGTTAATGCCAACAAACGTTACTTTGATAAAGTGGAAGATGTACCAACACGGGCGTTAACGATGGGCATTCAATCGATTATGAAAAGTAAAAAAATTATTTTGATGGCTTTCGGCCAAGCCAAAGCCGATGCTGTAAAAAGAATGCTTGAAGGCGAAGTGACCGAAGACTTGCCAGCAAGTGTTTTGCAAAATCATGATGACGTGGTGGTCATTATCGATGAAGCAGCGGCTAGTAAATTATAAGTGAAAATAGGAAAAACGCGCAGATGATGGTTTCTGTGCGTTTTTTTATCTAGCGAAGCTGATAACCACATAGGTTTTCAAAACCAGTGGGGTTAAAGGAAATTAGCCCCACTGGTTTTACGTTTTACTGTCCTTGATCGCTGATAACCCCACTATTTTGCCGTTCTTATGTTCTTATTTAGTAAAAATGTCTCGTTTTTGCAATAAAAGCTTAGATTAAGCACATAGGTTTCAACAAGTTATGTGGTTAAAAGGAACTAGCCCCACTAGTTTTATATTTTAGTGCTCTTAATTGCTCATAGCCTCATTGTTTCTGTATTTTAGTGTGCTTAGGTCCATGATAGCTAGGTCAACTTTTCTGGTAAAAAGCCCTCCTTGTTTTTTTATTTGAAGATATCTGTTACAATATAGGATGTATACTGTTATAGTTTGTAATAAAAGAAAAGCAGTAAATTGAAAGAGAGGGAATCTAAATGAAAGTTACGTATCATGGACACGCCGTTCTTTCTGTTGTATTGGATGATGGGACTCGTTTGTTATTTGACCCCTATATTTCACAAAACCCTTTAGCCGATGTTTCTGCCGAAGAGATCAAAACAGATTATATTTTGGTCACACATGGACACGATGATCATATAAGCGATATGATTCCAATTGCTAAACAAAATAATGCAACGATCATAGGAATTGCTGAGGTTTGTAAATATGCAGCTAGAAAAGGAATTGAAAATATCCATCCGATGAACATTGGTGGCGGTTTTGATTTTCCGTTTGGTCGAGTAACGCTAACGCATGCACAACATAGTTCCGGTTATGAAGAAGATGGACAAATGATTTATATGGGCGAACCTGCTGGTATTTTGCTGCAAGCAGATGGAAAGACGCTTTATCATGCAGGAGATACGGCCGATTATAGCGATCTATCTTTGTTAGGAGAACAATATGAGATTGATGTCGCCTTTTTACCGATCGGGGATAATTTCACGATGGGGCCTGCAGACGCGCTTCGTGCTGCTAATCGTCTAAAAGCAAAGACGGTTGTCCCTATTCATTACAATACATTCCCGCAAATTAAACAAGATCCGCAAAAATTTGTCGCTCAATTACCAAATATTGGAAAAGTGATGAATAGCGGCGAGACAATTGAGGTGTAGTTAATAATGGCCACAAAACATGATTTGATTTTGGCCCATATCGAAGGATTACAAGTAGGAGAACGAATTTCCGTCCGTGGCATTGCTAAAAATTTGGATGTCAGCGAAGGAACAGCTTATAGAGCGATTAAAGATGCTGAAAACCTAGGGTTGGTTTCTACTATACAACGCGTGGGCACGATTCGAATTGAACGGAAACTAAAAAAGAATATCGAAAGATTAACCTTTGGTGAAGTCGTGCGCATTATCGAAGGCGAGGTTTTAGGAGGATCGAACGGTTTACAAAAAGATCTGAATAAATTTGTGATTGGCGCGATGACAGAAGAAGCCATGCAACGCTACATTACACCGGGCTCTTTAATGATTGTCGGCAATCGTTTAGATGCGCAAGAATTAGCTTTAAAAGATGGAGCTGCGGTATTGATCACAGGTGGATTTGATACCTCACAAGCCATTCGCGAGCTAGCGGATCAATTAGAATTACCGATTTTACAGACGACCTATGATACTTTTACGGTGGCAAGTATGATTAACCGGGCAATGAGTGATCAACTCATTAAAAAAGATATCTTATTAGTCGGTGATATTTACATGCCACTAGAAAAAACGCGTTATTTAACGACAACAGATAGCATCCAAGATTACCGGACGCTTTCTGATACAAGTCAACATTCTCGCTATCCTGTAGTGAACAAAAATACTCGAGTGGTGGGCATTATAACGGCTAAAGATGTGTTAGGAAAATCAGATATGCAATCGATTGAACGGGTAATGACGAAAGAACCGCGGATGGTAAAAAAAGAAATGAGTGTCGCTTCTGTTAGCCATCAAATGATTTGGGATGGTCTAGAAGTTATGCCAGTCGTTGCGGATGATTTATCCCTATTGGGAATTGTCACCAGACAAGATGTGATGAAAGCTATGCAGTTAGTCCAACGCCAACCTCAAGTCATGGATACCATTTCTGATCAAATTACCGGTGAGATTCAATCCATTGAAGAAGATCTAGAAGGAAATAAATTGTCGACACCACAATTCTCCTTTAATGTCGCCCCGCAAATGGTGGATGAACTAGGAACGATTTCTTTTGGGGTCTTAAATGAAGTAATTGCTAATGTTACCAAACGTGTCATGGTAGCTAATAATCGCCGTAATGCTTGGATCGAACAAGTGAACTTACATTACTTCCACTTGATTCAACTCGAAAGTGAGTTATATTTGCAGCCGCAAATTTTAGAATTAGGAAGACGAACCGCCAAATTAGATATTAATGTGTTTATCGAAAATTCCTTGGTAGCTAAGGCGATCGTGGTTTGCCAAGTCATGGAACGGCCATAATTGAACAAAGGAGAAACAAGATGAGTGTACAAGCAGATATTTTAGCGGAAATTAAAGCTTATGAAACGATTATTATTCACCGTCACCAACGGCCCGATCCTGATGCCATTGGTTCACAAGTGGGTTTAGCCGAACTTTTACGAGCTAGTTTTCCAGAAAAAAAGGTTTATCAAGTCGGTGGTCCCGCTGAAGGGCTAGATTATTTAGCTCAGATGCAAGAAATTCCTGATTCTACTTACCAAGGGGCTTTGGTCATTGTTACTGATACCGCAAATGCACCGCGCATTAGCGATGATCGTTTCCATTTAGGGGATAAATTAATTAAAATTGATCATCATCCCAATGAAGAACCTTATGGCGATTTCATGTGGGTGCAAGATCAAGCGTCAAGTTGCAGCGAAATTATTGCCGATTTTTGGCAATTATTCCCAGAAGAATTACATATGACAAAAAACGCTGCACGACTATTATATGCGGGTATTGTCGGTGATACGGGGCGCTTTTTATACCCATCGTCTTCTTCTCATACCTTACGAATGGCTGCGGACTTGATTGATTTTGAATTTGATTATTCAGGGTTAAATCGTCAAATCGAACAAATTTCCAGCAATGTCGCACGTTTGTCAGGTTATGTTTATCAGAATTTAGAAATGGATGAATCTGGCGCAGCCCGGGTGACATTTAGCACAGAAATGTTAAAAGAATTTGGCGTTTCAGATGCGCAAACCTCAGGCGTTGTTCCGTTACCAGGCGCTATCGAAGGGGTATTAGCATGGGCGATTTTTGTGCAACAGCCAGAAGGCTATTATCGCGTACGAATGCGTTCCAAAGGCCCAGCAATCAATGAAATCGCCAAACGCTATCATGGCGGCGGCCATGCTTTAGCTAGTGGGGCGAATGCGAGCGATTTGGCTGAAGCCCAAAAACTTTATGAAGAATTGCAAAAAGTATGTAGCGACTTCACTGCTTAACCCTGAATTGTTATCTCCAAGTGAGTAAAATAAAAGCCAGCTGAGAATTTTTCCCAGCTGGCTTTTCCTTATAATTTAGCTAACCTAGCGTTGATCTTATCGATTTCAAAAGGTACAAATTCCCCTTCTTCTTCCCCCGTATCTTCTAACGGTGCGCCTTGCCGTCCGGTAACACATACAGGTAGATGACTGGTGTCGACTTTTTTGAAATTTTGTTTCAACTGATCTGCCGGCAAAATATGTTCGCATTTGATTTTATGTTGCCAATCATCGCCCAAATCATAGATATAATCGATTGTTTTTGATTGGTAAAAGATTTCTCCTACAGTTATGGAAGAGGGGTCTTCAGAAGGAAGGTCCCAAAAGTCATCGATTAGATTTTCTGCGGGTTCATAATATGCTCCATCAACAATAAATAGGTATAAGTGGGCATTTTCCCACTCAAAACAATCTTGAATAACGGCGTGTAGATCCGTCAAAGTATAATCAAAAGGTATTAATACGCGCCGCCAAATCGGTGGTTTAAATCCTGCTAAATCAATCCGTAATTGGACAGCGTAGGAGGAGTCATCTGAAATCTTTTGTGTTTTATTGGATGGAAAGTCCACAATATTATTTTTTTGTCTGTTATTTTGACTGTCTTGTACCATGTTACTTAAGCCTTGGAGAAGATCATTCATCTCCGGTGGCATGGAATCTAACATCTCTTTGTCCAACTCTTCCATTTGCTTTTTCTTATCAGGCGACCAGAATTTTTCATCGCTCATACGATCAATAAAGGTATGCTTATTTTTTTGAAAAAAAGTTAGTAGGTCTTTATATTCATTCATCGATAAATAATCGTTTTCTTGTAAAAACTGATAAAAATCAAGTAACACCTCATGAATTGCGAGTACCTCATCGGGAAATACCATCGTTTCTTTGGGTAAATAGGTGAGATAAAATTGCTCGAGTTCTTTTTTGTCAGAAAAAGTTTGTTTTTCTTCCAAATTATCCACCAGCTCAAGAATGGTTTTTACCAGTTCGCCAGGGCTATCAATATTTTCAGTATAGTCATTAAGTACGGTGTTTCTTGTTTGGAAAAACTTATCAAGTAAATCATCCATTGCAGCCATCACGCACACTTCCTTTCAAGGTTTATTTCATTATAACAGACAGTGCCTTCAAGTTGCTATAATTTACAAAAGGCAAAAAATTCTTTATAGTAAAGATAGAGTTAACCCCCAAATTAAAAAGAGGAGGGATTTACATGGCAGACGATAAGAAAGAACAATCAAAAGAAGAAGTATACGCCCAACGCCAAAATGACTCCAAAGAAAAAAATGAGAAGATATTCAAAAAAGCCCACCAAGAAGCTGCAGAAAACGACGTGGTAGATTCAGAAAAGATAGATAAGCAAGAATTAGAAGAAGACGAAAAAGAATAAGAAAAAGCAGGAGGCATAAGCTTCCTGCTTTTTTTGCGTCAAATAAAATTTTTATTCAGGTAATTCGGTAAGAAAGCGGTCGTTTTTTTGGAAAGTCACTAAAAAGTTAACACCAAATTCTTTTAAAAGACCAGCCATTTCCGGAAAAAGTGCTTGGTAATCTTCGGCTTGATGAGCGTCAGAACCTAGCGTGAAAAATTTCCCGCCCAGACTTTTATATAATGGAATAACATAGCGATAAAGGTTAGCGTTTTGATAATAACCGAAGCTTTTGGCATTGATTTCTAGTGCCATTTCTCGCTTGATGACTTTTTTCAAAATAAGACTTAATTCTTTTTCGAAATGTTTTTCTAGTTCTTGTGGAGTAAAGTCAAGTCGACGTAAGCCATAGTCAAAATGAGTTAAAATTTGGGCATCAGGAAATGTATCTAAAACCTGAGACATTTGGTCAAAATACTTTTTAGCGACGTCAAATTTATCTTTGGTCAAAACAACATCATCCATGTAATCAAATTTCCCATTTTGATGAATACTTAAAAGTTTTAGATCATAAGGGTGTTGGTTCAGATAATCATTAATTTGATCTTCTTGACCCGGTACAACACCAATTTCCACTCCTTTTAAAAAGGTGGTCGGGTAATTAGGCGCTAATTCGGCTAATTTTTGGGTTAATTTCTCATAATCAGGGATATCATCATGAAAATCATCCCCTGGATTGTGCAAGTCTAAATGATCAGTCGCCACAAAGTAAGCTGGTTTATTTAATAAATAGTTTTCAAATATTTCTTGAGAATCAAAAGATAAAAAAGTGTGCAAATGCTGGTCGTAATAGTTCATTGTTGCTTCCTCCTCGAACAAGTAAATTAAATCGTGCCCACTGAATTATGGTCAACGCGGTAATTTGCGCCATTGACAAAGTCAGCTTTGTCGGAACATAAAAAGGTAATGACATTGGCGACTTCTTCTGGATAGCCGCGACGAGAACTCGTCATAAAAGGCCGTCTTTCTTTTAAGAAGGATTGTACAGCTTCGTCAAAAGAAACATTTAATTCGTCTGCGCGATTTTTCATCATTTTATCAGTCATTGGTGTATTAATAAAGGCAGGTGAAACAGCATTAGCCGTGATTCCTTCAGGACCGAGTGTTTTTGCCAAGCCTTTAGATAGTGCCAAAAGTCCTGCCTTAGTGGCACAATAAGGGATTTCGTCATCATAAGGTTGTAAGGCATCTTCGGAAGCTAAAAAGAGCACGCGTCCCCAATTTTTTTCTCGCAAGTCGCTAAGAAATTCTTTGACGGTATTAACTGCGCCAAAGAAATTGATATCAAAGACTTCATGCCAATCATCCAAGGAAATTTCGGAAAAGTCCCCTTGGGCTCCAGTAATTCCAGCACAATTAATTAAGATGTCCGGAATTTGATTTTGCGCTTTTAGTTCTTGATGTAATCTGGTGATTTCTTTTGTTTCGCGCACATCTCCTGTAACTGTTTGCACCAATTCTGGATAGGTAAATGCGGATTTATCAAAACGATCAAAATTTTGGTCAAAGAGTACAGTGGTTGCTTGTTCTGCATTTAAAGTCTTCGCTGTAGCCAAACCAATACCCGAACCGCCACCAGTAATTAACGCGACTTTTCCTGCTAGATTTAAATCCATGTCTTATCATCCTTTCTTTGATTATACATTTGCTATGATCTCATTCATCGTGCGTTTGACACCACCTGCATAGATAGGGCCAAACTTAAGTTGATGAATCATTAGAAGATACAAACTGTAGAAGTTCAATCTTTTTTCGTAGCCAGCATCAAGCGGATAAGCCTCTTGATAAGCTTGATAGAATTCATCACTAAATGCGTGAAATACCAAACTGCAACCTAAGTCAAACTCACGATCTCCATAAAGAGCGTTTGGATCAAATAAAGCGGGGCTTCCATCGGTTAAAAACATATGGTTTCCTCCCCATAAGTCTCCATGAAGTAAGGAAGGCTTGCTTTGGTGTTTGGTTAGTTCTTCATTCATTATTTCTCGCACATTTTGATATTGTTGTTCTTCTTGTTTGTTCCACGAACCTTTTTGTATTAACTTATCCGCTAATTCGTCCATCCTTTGGTCGACAAATAATTCACGCCAAGTATCACGCCATTCATTACTATAGGTGATATCCGAGCTGGTTGAAGGTTCGTCAAAGCCAAATTTGCCATTCGGGCTGTAATGTTGATGCATGTTCGCAATTAGTTTCCCTAAATCCCTTTGGCTGCCGCTACCTCTGCCTTGATGTAAAAAGGTAATTAAAAGATAAGCATCGCCCTCAATTTGACCACTTCCAATAACACGTGGCGCAGTCACGCCAGCGTTTTCCAAAGCTTTTAAACCAGCGATTTCTCCTTGATAAAAATCAGCGGAACGGTTAGGCTGTCTTAATAAAAAATAAGGACCTTCTGTGGTTTCCACTTGGTAGGCTTGATTGACATCGCCTCCAGCCATTGGATGAATTTGTTTAATACCTGTAACGGGTAGTTCTTCTGACCATTGTTTACTTAACATTTTATCCACCTCCACTTTTCATTATAACAAGGAGTTAGAAAAGAATGCGAATAAAAACCACCTCATGCGCCTTATATTTAAATATGGTATCCTTTTAGAGAAGGAGGAGATAACAATGAATGAATTTTATGAATTGTCAGATGGCTATCGGATTCCCAAAGTCGGTTTTGGTACTTATAAATTAAACGGTGCTTACGGTACGCGGGTGATCGAGCAAGCTTTGCAAGTCGGCTATCGTTTACTAGATACGGCTTTTAACTATGAAAATGAAGGAACGGTGGGACGCGCAATAAAAAATAGTAGCATCTCTCGTGATCAAATTACGGTTGCTTCCAAACTTCCGGGTCGTTACCATTCCTATCAAGCGGCGCTGAATACAATCGAAGAATCGGTGGCACGTTTGAATTTGGATTATATTGATTTATATTTGATCCATTGGCCTAACCCCAAACAAGAAAAATATGTGGAAGCTTGGCAAGCATTGATTGATGCACAAAAAACCGGGCTGGTTCGTTCCATTGGTGTTAGTAATTTCCTACCAGAGCATATCGAACGCTTAGAAAAAGAAACTGGCGTTTTACCTGTGATTAACCAAATTGAACTACATCCGGAATTTAATCAACAAAAACAACGGGAGTTTGATGCCACAAAAGGAATTCTTACCCAAGCTTGGAGCCCTTTAGGCCGAGCATCTGCTATTTTGCAAAACGAAACGGTCCAAAAAATAGCTGACAAATACCACAAAAGTATCCCACAAATTATTTTAAGCTGGGAAACTCAGCTCAATGTATTACCGATTCCCAAAGCTTCACATTACTTGCGGCAAATAAATAATTTTGCTATATTTGATTTTGAGTTAAGTAAAGAAGATATGGCAACGATGAATGCATTAACAAAAGAAAATGGGCGCTTAAACGAACAAGACCCGGCTGTATATGAAGAGTTTTAAGTAGGCTAAAAAGAAAGAGTGCTTCTCTTTCTTTTTTTGCTGGTTTAAAATTTGTCACGCTTTTCTCAAAATAAAATATAAAGGGAGTATTCATTTGCAAAGCAATTCATTAAAAAAAGAAATTTCCTTTTCCGGGGCGCTATCCACCGTTATGGGGACTGTGATCGGTGCAGGCGTGTTTTTTAAAGCAGCTGCTGTCGTCTCTCACACCCAGTCAGCAGGGCTCACATTATTTGCCTGGCTTTTTGCTGGCTTTTTGACGATTTGTGGAGGACTAACTGTAGCTGAACTGGCAACAGCTATCCCCGAAACGGGTGGAGCGATTCGCTACATAGAGGTCACTTACGGAAAAATGCCTTCTTTTTTGTTAGGCTGGGCACAAACTATTATTTATTTTCCCGCCAACATCGCCGCCCTAAGTATTATTTTTGCGACACAATTTATTCATCTTTTTCAATTAAATAATCAGTTTTTAGTCCCGCTGGCGATGGTTGCTGCGGTGAGTGTCACGGGAATTAATTTATTAGGAACAAAAATTGCATCCAATGTCCAGTCTTTGACGCTTTTTATCAAGCTTTTACCGATCTTAGTGATTGTGGTCGCTGGACTTATTCAACCCGGGCAAGTAGAAGTGGGGATTACGGATTTAAGTATTGGCGGCGATAATTCTTGGGCCGGAGGGTTTAGTGCCGCTTTGTTGGCAACCTTATTTGCTTATGATGGTTGGTTAAATGTCGGCAATATTGCCGGTGAAATGAAACGTCCCGAAAAAGACTTACCTAAAGCGATTATTTTAGGATTAGGTTCTGTGGCTGTTGTTTATTGGGTGATTAACTTTGTTTATTTAAAAATGCTGCCCACAACACAAATTGCCGGCAATCTCAATGCTTCTTCTGATGTGGCTAACCTTTTATTTGGCGATGTCGGTGGGAAGATCGTGACTATCGGGATTTTGATTTCTGTATATGGCGCTTTAAACGGTTATACCATGACCGGCAGTCGCGTGCCTTTTGCTTTGTCTGTAAATGACGAATTTCCTTTTAGTAAATACTTTAAGAAAATTTCTCAAAGAACAAGAATCCCTTATGTAGCAGCTTTGGTACAATTAGGGATCGCTTGTATTATGATGACTTTAGGAACCTTCGATTTATTAACGGATATGTTAATTTTTGTTATGTGGTTATTTAACATGCTACTTTTTGCGGCTGTTTTTATCTTGCGCAAACGAGCCCCTGAAATGCCACGACCTTATAAAATTCCACTTTATCCCTATGTTCCTTTAATTGCCATGTTAGGTGGCGGCTTTATTTTAGTCATGACCTTAATCACCACGCCTGGTTTAGCTTTTACAGGAATTGGTGTGACAGTGTTGGGAATTCCGGTTTATTATTATATAAATAAGAAAAAGTAATATAGAAAGGAAGCTTGATTTATGTCACAAGAATTGCCGGTAACGATCAGTTCTTTGACACTAGGAGCTGATTGCTCATTTGAACAAAGAGTTAGCGCGGCAGCTAAAGCTGGCTATGATGGACTCGGCCTTACAGCCGAAGCTTATGTTGACGCGCTAGCTGAAGGATGGACGGATAAAGAACTTTTAAAAATAGTAAATAAACATCAAATGCGTGTCACAGAAATAGAATGTATTCAAGGTTGGGGTGCTGAAAAGCGATCTTATGAAGAGAAATTTAAAGAACAAGTTTCTTTTCATATGTGTCATTTATTTGGCGTAAAACAGGTCAACGTTGCTTTAATGGAAAATTATCCATTTGCTACTATTGCAGAAAAATTGGCGCAATTATGCCAAAGAGCAGGTGATTTGTTTGTTGCATTAGAACCCATGCCTTACAGTGGGATCCCTGATTTTGCTAGCGCTAAAGAACTAATCAAGAAATCTAAAGCGAGTAATGTGGGCATCCTTTTAGATGCTTGGCACTGGTTTCGTGCCCAACAAAATTTATCAGAGTTAACTGCAGAAGACGCCCGCTATATTATTTCGGTGCAACTAAATGATGCTTATAAACGCCCTTATGCGCCTACAATTTTGCGTGAAGAAGCGATGCACGACCGACTAGCACCAGGAGATGGCGCAATTGATTTAGCAGCTTTCATTGCGATGGTCAAAAAAGCTGACGTTAAGCCAGCAACGATCGGTATTGAAGTTGTTAGTGACAATTTGTTAAGTAAAGGCGTTGCAGCGACTGCTAAGTATACCTACGAACAGACAGAAAAAATTCTAAAAAAATACTGGCCCGAAGCCATTTAAATAGCAAACACAAAGAATATTGTTTTCTTGAGAAATATTTCTTTGTGTTTGCTATTTTTTGTCATCTCTTTGTTGAGTAATGGTTTTCTTTTTTCTTACTCAATATTGAAATAATGAGTAAGAAAATCAGCTTTTATTACTCAATAAGACGGGTTAAATGGACAACTTTAGGCTATTTGTCTATTTAGCAGAAAATAAAAGGATATTTTTCCTTTTCCATTTAAATATTGAGGAGAGCTTTGGCAATTTGTTACTCAACATTTTAATAATGAGTAACGAATTGCTGTTTCTTTCCTCAATTTCTCCAATCCAACAGTTATAAAAACACCCTAATTTGAAAGCGGGTTCAATCAGCTGTTATCACATAAATAACGAAAAACAAACAATTTCTATTGCATAAAATAAAAGAAAATTATATAATATACTTAAAGAAAAGATTAGGTACACCTAAAAATATCAGTTACAGGGAGGAAACAATGATCTCATTTGATAAAATATCTGCCAGCTATGACGGTGTTCATAAAGCGGTGGATGATGTCACTTTTACCATTGAAGGACCAGCGATTATTGGTATTATCGGACCCAATGGCGCTGGCAAATCAACCTTTATCAAAGCTGCTTTGCAGTTAATTGAAGGAAGCGGTAGTACCACGGTAGATGGCGTGCCTTTGGAAAAAAGAAAAAAAGAAGTGGCTTATGTAGAACAAAAAAACGATATTGATTACACTTTTCCTATTACAGTGGGTGAATGCGTTTCTTTGGGTTTATATCCAGAAAAGCGCTTCTTCCAACGCTTAACAAAAGCTGATTGGCAAAAAGTGGATCACGCTTTATCATTAGTTAAAATGGAAGATTATAAAGATCATCAAGTGGGCGAACTATCGGGGGGACAATTTCAACGAATTTTAATTGCTCGTACTTTCGTACAAGATGCGACCTTCATTTTCTTAGATGAGCCTTTTGTGGGAATTGATGCGACCAGTGAACAAATTATTATGGAATTATTGAATGATTTTAAAGAAAAAGGAAAAGAGATATTCATCGTTCACCATGATTTAAGCAAAGTTGAAAGGTATTTTGATCAATTAGTGATCTTAAATAAAGAGTTGATTGCACAAGGCCCCACTGAGGAAGTCTTTACCAAGGCGAACTTGCAAGAAGCCTTTGGCGACGCTATTTTCGTTGGAGGAGGTCGTTTAAATGATTAGTGAATTTATTACCGGATTAATGGATTATCATTTCTTACAAAACGCCTTAATCACCTCAGTTGCTATTGGCGTCGTCGCCGGCGCTATTGGTTGTTTCATTATTTTAAGAGGAATGTCTCTGATGGGCGACGCTATTTCACACGCGGTATTGCCTGGTGTAGCACTGTCGTTTATTTTAGGCGTTCATTACTTTGTGGGTGCTATTGTATTCGGCGTTTTAGCGTCGATACTAATTACTTATATCTCACAAAATAGCACGATTAAAAGCGATACAGCGATCGGAATTACCTTTAGTTCCTTTCTGGCCTTAGGGGTTATTTTAATCGGGATCGCCAACAGCTCGACGGATTTATTTCATATTTTATTCGGGAATGTGTTAGCTGTGCAAGACGCGGATAAGTGGTTAACTATCGGCATTGCAGTGTTAGTGATTGCTATGATCATTCTCTTTTATCGTCCGCTTTTGATTACTTCTTTTGACTCAAATATGGCCAAAGCCTTTGGCATGCGTGTGCAAGTCTATCATTATTTATTGATGATTTTGTTAACTCTCGTTTCTGTAACAGCGATGCAAAGTGTCGGCACGATTTTAGTTGTGGCTCTTTTGGTCACACCAGCAGCTACAGCTTATCTTTACACGAAACGCTTGAAAACGATGATTGTCGTTTCAGCTATTCTAGGCGGTGTTTCCTCTGTTTTAGGCCTATTTATCGGCTATAGTTTTAATATCGCGGCCGGTTCTAGTATCGTTTTAACAGCTGCTTTCATATTTGTTTTAGGCTTTTTCCTATCACCAAAACAGCGGATTAAACATGGGAAAAAAGGTTATCTTATCGCTGCCATCATCGCGGCATTGTTTGCTGGCGGGATTGGGCTTTATGCCAGCCAACAAACATCCAGTCAAGACAGTGACAAGATGGATGTTGTCGTAACCAATTCAATTATAGCGGATATGACCAAAGAAATCGCTGGAGATCGTATCGACTTACACAGCATTGTCCCGGTCGGAAGAGACCCTCATGATTATGAGCCATTACCAGAAGACATCGAAGACGCAACTGAAGCAGATTTGATTTTCTATAATGGCTTAAACTTAGAAACAGGCGGCAACGCTTGGTTTACCAACTTAATGGATAATGCAGATAAAGAAGATGGAGAAGATTACTTTGCGGTAAGTGAAGGCGTTGAACCACTTTATCTAGAAGAAGGCGAAGACGAAGGGCAACAAGACCCCCACGCTTGGATGGATCTAGAAAATGGTATGACTTATGCTGAAAATATTGAAAAACGTCTCAGTGAAAAAGACCCGCAAAACGCGGATTATTATGAAGAAAACTTAGATGACTATCTAGATGAACTGAAAGATTTGGATGAAGAAGCCAAAGAGAAGTTCAGTGATATTCCTGAAGATGAAAAATTACTGGTAACAAGTGAAGGGGCATTTAAATACTTCTCCCAAGCTTATGATGTACCTGCTTCTTATATTTGGGAAATCAACACAGAAGAAGAAGGCACGCCAGACCAAACCAAAAGAGTGGTTGATCAATTGGAAGATACCAATGTCAAATCTTTGTTTGTAGAGACGAGTGTCAACCCTAGTCCAATGCAAAGTGTTTCGCAAGATTCGGGGATTCCGATTCATTCTGAAATCTTTACCGATTCCGTAGCTGAACCTGGAGACGAAGGCGATAGCTATTACGCGATGATGAAATGGAACATCGATAAGATCTATGAAGGTTTAACACAAGAATAAAAAAAGTCCCATGAGATCAATATGTTTGATTTCATGGGATTTATTCTTTCGATTTGGTTACGGTTGGTTGTTTAGCTAAATGATAATAAATAATTTCAGGGGGAACAGCAAAACGCAGCGGTAACATCGACATTCCAATGCCATTACTAATCGAAAGCAATGTTTTTTTAGCTAACAGATACAAACCATGGGTATAAGTCATCGAACCTTTGATTTTATAAAAAATGAATGGGAAACGAACTTGGCCGCCGTGGCTGTGACCGGATAAGATTAAATCATAATCTTGGACGTTTTCAATTTCTAATACGCTATCCGGTTCGTGAACTAAAAGGAGATGCCACTGAGCCAAAGTTTGCTCAAAACGAAATTGGGGTTGTCCATTTAAGCCATCGTCCATTCCGGCAATGTTGATCGAAACATCATCATCAGAGCCAAAGATTTCTTCGTTTTCCAAAACGGTAAAATCACCTTCGCTTAATACCTCTTTAACAAAATAATACCCTTCCCCGCGATAATCATGATTACCTAAGACGGCAATTTTTCCCATAGGCGCGGTCATTTTCTTTAACTTTTCTACAAGACGCTGGGTTTCTTTGGGTGGCCATTTCTCATAATTATCAATTAAATCTCCTGTAAAAACAATTAAATCAGGCGAGATGTCCATAATAGAACGAATGATGCGATTGACACGTTGGGGTTTAAAACTACGCGAGAAATGGAAGTCGCTTAAATGACAAATAATGATATTTGAATCTTGCTCATAAAGATCGAAAGCATTAGAAATATCGAGTACTTTTTTTTTATTTTTTTTAATAAAATAATGTTTTTCTTTTAAACGGCGCGGT